>CBFGPY010000046.1:0-9903 GCA_965650755.1 uncultured Chromatiaceae bacterium
AATGTATGGAGTGACCAGGCGATTAGATAATTCAGCAATCCGGCTGGCTTTTTCTTCTTCACTGAGGGCCGCAAGCACTTCCGGGGTGAACTGGTCCATTCCGGTCAGGATCCAGGCAGTGAAAATCAGCGGCACCACAACACCGGCACCTTTATTCACCAGGCCCATTACGCTGATGCGCATCGCAGCCGTCTCGCGTGGGCCAATACACACAATGTACGGATTTGACGCGGTTTGCAGAATGGTTAAACCAGTGCCAAGCGTGAACAAAGCAACCAGGAACAGGCTATACAAAGTGGTTTGTGCTGCCGGAATAAACAGCACGGCACCGGCTGCCATAATCCCAAGGCCGGCCACCATGCCGTTTTTGTAACCGATGCGGTTTAATACCCAGGACATCGGCAATGCCATCACGACATAAGCGATGTAAAAAGCGAAAGTCACCCACATCGCCTGCGATTCTGTCAGATGACACACCAGCTTTAAAAACGGGATCAAAGACCCGTTCAGCCAGGTGACAAAACCAAACACAAAAAACAGTGTGCCGATGATCACCATCGGCAGCACGGTGTTTTTCTGTGCCGGCCGTACCATTGCCATATCCATATTCACCTCTTCGTCTGTTGTTATTATTTGTGCTGACGTTGACGCCAGACTTGTTGCCCTGTGATCTTTCTGTTGCTTGTTGTTTAAAACTATTTCAACGCTTTACCTGCAATAAAACACTGTTGTACCACGCCTTGGGCGTCGAGCAGCACAAAATCTGCCCGGTAGCCTGCGGCGATGCGGCCTGCATGGTCCGCGATACCCAAAAACTCGGCCGGATACAAAGATGCCATCCGCAGCGCTTCACCCTGCTCAACCCCAAGCTCAGTGACGGCATACTGCACAGCACCAGCCATATCCAGCACAGATCCAGCCAGTGAGCCGGCGTCATTGGTCAGTTTATTGCCGTCGCGGGTGACTTTGCCGGTAAAAAACGGGAATTCAGTGTCATTGGTGCCAACCGGCGACATCGCATCAGTGACTATCAGCATTTTGCCACGTGGTTTCGCCGCCAGTGCAAGCTTGGCCGCCACCGGATGGACATGATGGCCGTCAAAAATAATGCCGCACCAGCTGTCAGGGTCTGCCAATGCTACACCAACCATACCCGGCTCGCGTGACGTCAGCGGTGACATTGCATTATATAAGTGGGTAAAACCGGTCGCCCCTGCGGCAAGCGCCGCTTCAACTGTTGCACCATCGGCATTGGAATGCCCCAGACACACAATCACATTCAATTCAACTAACTGGCGGATTTGTTCCGGTGTGACATTCTCCGGCGCGACCGTCACCAGCTTGATACCGAGATCGCGGCGCCCATACAACGCCAGCTCATCCGCCGATAAGCCACGAATGTGCTCAGTCGGATGCACACCGCGTTTTGGCACAGATAAATGCGGCCCTTCAAAATGCACGCCGAGAATACCTGGTTCACCCCCTGCAATGGCAGCAGCGATGGCATCGGCACAGTGCAGCATCGTTTCGACCGAATCGGTGATGACTGTCGGTAACATCGCCGTGGTACCAAAACCGGCGTGGGCTTTGAGCATAGTGCGCAGACTATCGAGGGTCGGTGCTGTATTAAACAAAGCGCCGCCACCACCATTGACCTGCACATCAATAAAACCTGGGGCTAAAGTCAGGTCGGTACATTCGGCAGCGGCACAGGCCTCAATCCGGCTGATCACACCATCTGTGACAATGACCCGCACTGACGAATGCCATTGCTCACCATCGAATAACCGCGCAACGGACCAATGTTGCTGTTGTTGCATGAAAACCGCTCCTTTATTCTTCACCCTTTGAGACGCTATCACGCCATACTAAGTCAGGTGCAGAAAAAACGAAACCATTCGGATCTAAAAAATGGTTTCGTTTATTTTCGTTAAACTGTTTTAGTGACCTTGTTCAGGCCTGGAGGTGCGTCCGGATTCACGCCACGGCTGCGCGCCACTGCTTCCACGTCGAGGTAAAAACGCTGTAATAACAACAGTGGCAGCACACGTGGATGGCTGGCGAGCTGACCGTGATGCAGATGCACCAGACTGGCACCGCGGCTTTGCACCTCAGCGATTTGCGCTTTGTGTGCCTGATAGGCTTCGTCCTGAATAGATACATCGATAATGGCGAATTGGTCTTTCACCAAAGTCACAGGGCCATGCAGGAATTCAGCACTGGAAAACGCCTCAGCATGAATACCGCAGACTTCTTTGAGTTTCAGCGCGATCTCCCGCGAAATGGCATAACCCGGACCACGACCCAGCACCACGCAGTGTTGAACTGCCGCAACGGCTTCAGCAGTGAGCTGCGCTGGCAGTTGCTGCGCCTGTAATAACAGTTCTGGCAGCTGATTCACTGCAGCCTGCAGGTCTGAATCCGCCGACCACACCGCCACCAACTGTAATAACGCGCTTAAGGTTGCCAGGTAACTTTTAGTCGCGGCAACAGCTTTTTCCGGACCAACAAATAACGGCACCACAAAATCAGCCTGTTCGGCCAGCGGTGAGCTGGTGTCATTGACCAAAGCAACGACTAAAGCACCGGCATTTTTCGCCATGGCCACCTGAGCCAGGATATCCGGGCTGCGGCCACTCTGTGAAATACAAATCACCAGCGCGTCGGTCAGCTGCAGTTGTTTGTTATAGACGCTGGCAATCGAAGGCGCGGCCGGCGCGACCGGCAAACCGATGACACTTTCAATTAAATATTTGCCAAACACCCCGGCGTGGTCTGACGAACCGCGGCCCACCATATAAACATATTTCGGCTGACGCTGACGGATCTGTGCCACGACTGCCGCGATGACCGCTGCATTGGTTTGCAGCTGTTCACGGATACGGACTGGGGCTTCTGCGGCTTCTTGCGCCATGATAGTGCTGGTCATGCGAATACTCACTTCATTGATTAGACACGGATAATAGTGCGGCCTGGCGTTTAGCCTGCCGGGCCCGGGCGAACCAGACAGCACCGAATTCAGGTGCTGCCTGCGCCGGCGCCAGCAATGCCTGCACCGGTGCTGATAAATAAGGTTGTACTTTGTAAGCGAGGCCACCAATCAGCGACAGCCGCTCAGGTTTAAGGCTTAAAAGCCGCAGCGCGATGTTATCGATGTGACGGGCGCCTGCCTGAATAATGTCGGCGGCAACCTGATCACCCTGCTCTGCCGCGGTAAAGACCAAAGGCGCATAACGGGCAAACACGGTCGGTGTGGCATGCATAAACTGACTGACAATCTCTAAGGTGCTGCTGACGCCAAGCGCCTCGGTCAGCAATGCGGTCATCAGGGTCGGCGCGCCAATCTGGTCTTTATCCAGCAGCACATGATGCACCAGCTGATTACCAAACCAGGCACCGCTGCCATTGTCGCCATACGGAAAACCATGGCCACCGATATCCAGGCACTGGCCATTCACATCAGCGAGGCCACAGGAACCAGTGCCGATGATAATGACAGCGCCGTCCGCACCTTTGTGCGCACCGATGCAGGCTGTGTGTAAATCTGTGGTCAGGTGGAACTCGGCAAACGGGTGCTGCCACTCAGAAAATAATTGGAAATATTGCGGCATATTGACGCCGGCAAGGCCAGCACCAGCCACCAGACGTGACATATCATTAAAGGTCATCCCGGCGGCCTGCAGTGCCTGCTGCGTGGCGGTCAGAATAGAATCAGTGGCGACTTTCATGCCGCGCAGCGGATTAGCCGGGCCGCCGAGCCCTTCACCTAACAATCGGTCCTCGGCATCAACAATCACAACCCGACACTTGCTGCCACCGCCGTCAATGCCTAAATACAATGGGCTGTGCTGCCCTGCTTCGCTACTCATCAAGCACCCTCGTTGCACACCTTGCGGCTGTCGGAGCCTTGTTCTCATCAGCAATTTTGGCGCTGTTGAAAAAATCGGCATTTTTATTTATGACAGCGTTGTCATTTTTTCAGTTCAGCATATAATAATTTTGACAAATAACAAGACCCCTGATTAAAAATCAGACTGGAAATTCACGCAGCGGCTGCTGCTTTCAGTAAAATAAAATAAAAATCAGCGAGTTAGACCAGTCATCCTGTTGTAACGACTGAGCAGCATCGCTTAAAAAGGAACTGTGGTACCACTGTACCACCTTTTGCAACAGGATAAATAATGAAGAAAACTCAGGTCGCTCCAGCCTTATTCAGTGCACTATTGTTGTACACGACACCACTGCAGGCCCAGCAGTTTAATCAGCAGACAGAACTCAGGACATTTGCCAGTCAGGCCCGTTTTGACATGGCTGTCGTCAGTAATTTTGCTGCCAAAGCCGGCACTTTCTCAGCACAGTTGCAGCTGAATAACCGGTCAAACCAGGCACTCGCGGCAGGCAGTGGTAACTGGCAAATTTATTTCCATTCTATTCGCAGATTACAGCTGACGGCGCCAGACGGAATCAAGCTTGAGCATGTGCAAGGCGATTTACACCGGTTGACACCGACCAAAGCTTTTAAAGGTCTGGCAGCCGGTGCGGCACTGACTGTTGAAGTTAGCGGCGCTCCTTATCTGGTGGCTTACAGCGATTTTATGCCACGTGCTTTTATCGTCGCCGGTCAGCTGCAACCGGAAGTGTTCAGCAATACCGATACCGAAGATTTCAGCCAATTTGTCGCACCACTGCGCCGGCCGGAACAACTGTACCGCTATCAACAGCCGGAGCCGGACTTATATAAAGTGGCCACGGCCCAAAGCCGTTTTCAGGACAATCTGGCCGTGAACACTCCAGTCGCTGACGACGTCAGCATTGCTGATCAAATCATTCCGACGCCGCAACAGCAGAAGTTCCTTGGCGGAAAATTGGTATTGGACGCGCAATGGACTATCCGTTTTCAGGGCCGGTTAAAAGCTGAAGCCGCATATTTACAGGACCGTTTGGGCCTGGCTGGCCTGGCACTGAAAACCGAGCCGGGGCTTACCGCCGGCGGTCCTAAGCAAATCCAGCTGCGGGTTGACCCGGCGTTAACGGCGACGGAAAGCTACCGGCTCCGCATTGCCGAGAACCAAATCGACATCAGCGCAGCCGACAATGCCGGTGCTTTTTACGGGCTGCAATCCTTACTGGCGCTGACGCCGGCGCAGTTCAGCAGTATCAGTCTGGCACAGCAGGAAATTCAGGACAGTCCGCGCTATCGTTGGCGGGGCATGCATTATGACATGGCGCGCAATTTCCACGGTAAAGCGGTCACGCTGCGGCTGATAGAGCAGATGGCCCGCTATAAAATGAACAAACTACACCTGCACCTGAGCGAGGATGAAGGTTGGCGACTGGAGATCCCCGGTTTACCGGAACTGACCGACATCGGCGCACAGCGCTGCTTTGATTTAACTGAACAACGTTGTCTGCTGACTCAGCTGGGCACAGGGCCGCATAAATCCGGCTCCGGCAACGGCTTTTACACGCGTGACGATTTTATTGAAATTCTGAAATACGCCAACGCCCGCCATATTGAAGTGATCCCGGAAATTGATATGCCGGGCCACGCCCGCGCAGCTATTGTGGCGATGCAGGCACGTTATCAGCGTTTGCTGAAACAAGGTAAAAAGGCAGAAGCAGAGCAATATCTGCTCAGTGACCCGGCAGATCAGTCTAAGTATTTGACGGTGCAGAATTATACCGATAACTCGGTCAACGTTTGTATGGATTCCAGTTACGCATTTATCGATAAGGTGGTGTACGAACTGCAGCAAATGTATCGCGCCGCAGGTTTAAAACTATCAACTTATCATATGGGTGGCGATGAAGTCGGTGCCGGCAGCTGGACGGCCTCACCACAATGTCAGGCGCTGTTTGCCAAAGGTGTGCCCGGCGTGGCCGGCGTCGCTGACCTCAAGCCCTATTTTGTCAGCAAAGTCGCGGCTTTACTGCACAGCCGGCAGCTGGCACTGGGTGGTTGGGAAGATGGCTTGATGTACGACCCGGTCAATCCGTTTAACCGCGAACAATTTGCTAATAAAAACGTTTACGCCAATGTCTGGGACAATATCTGGGAATGGGGTTATTCAGACCGCGCTTATCGACTGGCAAATGCCGGTTACCAGGTAGTAATGTCACACGGCACGCATTTGTATCTGGACCATCCGAATGAAACGCACCCGGACGAGCGTGGTTATTATTGGGCGGCACGATTTACTGACGCGAAGAAGGTCTTTGGTTATATGCCGGACGACGTTTACGGCAACGCCGATAAGACCCGCACCGGCGCTGTGATAAACGATTTAGAACAGCTGGTAGGCCGCGCCCTGCCGAAACTGGAAAAACCAGAAAACGTCCTCGGTGTGCAGGGGCAGGTCTGGTCCGAAACCATCCGCACAGCAGTGCAACTGGAAGAAATGGTCTATCCGCGTTTACTCCCTATTGCCGAGCGCGCCTGGCATAAAGCTCATTGGGAAGCAGCGAGCGTCAGTGCAAAAGAGCGGGCGCAGGCCAGAGATTTGTCCTGGCAACGTTTTGCCCGGGCTATGACGGAAAAAGAGCTGCCGAAGCTAAGTCAGGCCGGTGTGCACTACTATCTGCCTCCGGTTGGGGCAGAGATCCGGGCCGGACAACTGGTCGCCAATATCGCCTACCCGGGTCTCACCATTGAATACAGTCTGGACCAGGGGAAAAGCTGGCAACGTTATCAGGAAGCGGTACCGGTGCGTGCCGGCGTAGAAGTCTGGTTACGCAGCAGGGCGGTTGATGGCCGCAACAGCCGCCTGACTAAATTGCCTGAAACCCAACCCTGACCACAAGATCTGTTGTTAGCATCACTCAGGCCGGTTTAAATCCGGCCTGATTTTTTCTGCAGGATCTGCTCCATCACCGCGGTGGCGCGTAAAGCGCTGTCGCCGGTAGAAGGGTGTTGTTTTTCACCGCGTAAATGCGCGGCGATATTGGCGACATGATAGTGCTGGATATGCGCCGGGTGCGCGATAAACACCTGTTCTGTCACGCCATTGACGCACAGTTGCAGCGGTTCTTCCTGAAACACTGAAAAACGGATGTGGCCCAAACTGCCGATAATTTCCACCGCATCACGCCGGCCATCGGTACCAAAATGCCAGAAACCGCTGCCGGTCGCGACCTGGCCTTTGGCGTCCGGTGCAAACAACCACTGGGCTGTCACCGCATCTTCAGCAGCATACAAGCCCTGTTGATTCAGCGCCTGCCCCTGCACCTGTTGTATATCGCCGAGTAAATACATCAACAAATCCAGGCCGTGGCTGGCCAAATCCACAAAATAACCACCACCGGCCTGTGCCGGATCGGTGCGCCAGTTGGCGGCGCCAGCTAAATCCAGCGGATTCGGGCTGCGGCTGAAATTCCACTGCACATGTCGCACAGTGCCAATCAGGCCAGCATCGAGCCATTGCTTCACCTGCAAAAAACGCGGCAGACTACGCCGGTAATAGGCGACAAATAATGGCAAACCTGCTGCAGCAAAAGCGGCATTCATTTGCGCGCACTCAGCGGCATTTAAAGCCATCGGCTTTTCGACACAGCAAATTTTGCCGGCCGCAGCGACTTTCAGTGCATAAAACAGGTGGCTGTCTGGTGGCGTGGCAATATAGACCGCGTCGATATCCGGGTCGTTGATGAGCGCGTCTGCGTCGCTGTACCAGACCGGCACCTGATGACGACTGGCATAGTCAGCAGCCTTTTCCGCGTCACGGCGCATCACAGCCTGCACGGTAAAACCCGGTGTTTGCTGGTAAGCAGGGCCACTTTTTACTTCTGTGACATTGCCACAACCTAAAATACCCCAGCGAATATTGTTATTCATCAGATAGCTCATTTTCATTCAGAGTGATCATTGTGCAGTTCATACATCAACAGCAGCGGACAGTTTAAGCAGCGGGAAAGCCTGGCGGCAATAAAAAAGCAGGACACTGAACTCAGTATCCTGCAAATACCCTTGGATAAGGATTGGCAAATAAAACACAACATCCGTGTGACTGGTCAGTCTTTGGCACCAACTACCAATGCTTCAGACTGCGACAAGGGAGACAACAGCAACCACCAGTCAGGTTGCCGTCGTGCGCCGGAACAAGGTCGCAACGCGTCCGCTTATTCCGGCTGTTCCGAGCACAAGTACCACTGACTTTGTGTTCAGGTTAAAACTATCCTACCAATTAATGACAACGCTGTCATTAGCTATTTGACGAATTTTCAGACATTTTTTCCAAAAGGTTTGTACTGCATTTCCAGGCAACAGAAACGACAACGCCGGCCTTTTCAGGCCGGCGTTTTATCATGTTTTTGGCTCAGACGTCAGGCGCTGTTTTTGCTGCCATGCAGCTGCCGGATCCAAGCCTGCAGTGGCAATGTGCTGAATACCACATGTTTGGCCTGCTGCGCGACTCTGCCAAACAGCTCATCAAACTGCCGCTCTGTAGCCGTCGGTTGTAACTGTGGATAATGCCCCATGCCATACAAAATAAAACGATAGTTTTCGTCGGTGAAGGTTGTCGAGAAGGTGCCGGCTAAATCCATATATTCACAAACTTTATAACGCCAGGCCGCCAGCTGGTTTTCCAGTCCGGGACAATATGCGGCTTTTGTAGCGGCGTCACGCCAAAAAGCACTGTCGTCACGGTCTGTCAGGCAATAATGCAGCACGATAAATTGTTTTAAGTCAGTGTAAAAACCATTCATCAGCCGGTTGTAGGAATCCCGCACCGGTTGCGTCAGCTCGCTGCCAGCCAGGTGCGTCGATAATAACCGCACACCGAGGTTAATCAGGTGCAAGCCGGTCGATTCCAGCGGTTCGATAAAACCTCCGGCGAGGCCAATCGCAATACAGTTGCCAACCCAGAACTCTTTACGGCAACCGACTTTCATATCCAGATGCGTACATTTGAGCACTGCAGCGTCGGGGCCAAGATAATCCCGCAACTCCTGCTCAGCCTGTTCCCGGCTTAACCGGGCACCATCATAGACATAACCTGTGCCCTGCCGGTCAACGAGGTCAATCTCCCAGACCCAGCCGTTCGTTAAGGCTGTGGCTGTAGTGTAAGGCTTGGGTTCACCCGGTAATGCTCGCTGAATGGCCACGGCTTTATTGCAAGGCAGCGCATCTGTAAAGGACTGCCAGTTGTCCGCTTTTAACGCTTCCATCAGCAGCCCACGGAAACCGGTACAGTCGATGAACACATCAGCGCTGAACTCGCCCTGATCGGTTTGCACAGACTGAATATTGCCATCGGCGACTATCACGTCCGTCACAGTGGCGACACTATGGATCACACCGGCTTCAATCGCTTTTTTGCGCAGGAAACGCGCCATTTTCACGGCGTCTAAATGATAACCATAAGGCACCACGCCCTGATAAGGCGCCGATTGCGGTGTTTTTGGGCTATGGCCGCTGGCAATCAGATGTGAGGACAGACTCGCGCCCTGGTCAAAGCGTTCCAGTTCAAAACGACGGTCCAGCAGCCAGCTGGTGGAGATATCCAAATCCAGCGGCGGCTTCAGATGATCAAACGGATGGAAATACTGATGCATCTGGCCGTCGACCGGTTTCATCCAGTTTCTGAACATAATTCCGGTCTTAAAAGTGGCGTTTGTCGCTTCCAGCAGTTCCGCTTCGTCCAGCCCCATCGCCGCAAAAAAATAGCGGATGCTGTGCACTGTCGCTTCGCCAACACCAATAATGCCGATGTCCTCGCTTTCAACCACCCGCACCTGCACCCGTGCTTGCTGCTGATTAAAATAGCGGTTCAGATAAATTGCGGTCATCCAGCCGGAAGAACCACCGCCAACAATACAGACAGATTTCATCATTTTTGCTGACCTCTTCAGACTTTTTGCAAACCAAACTGCCGGATACGATTGAGCAGTTCACGGTGTGGCAGC
>CBFGPY010000047.1:0-9575 GCA_965650755.1 uncultured Chromatiaceae bacterium
GAATCATCTCCAACGAGTGCCCACACAGATGATTGATTGCTAATTGTTAAAGAGCTGCCGTTTTACTTAACGGCGAAAGTCGTTGTTAATCAACCACTTTCAGAATCTTTAGCGTTTGACTTTTTCATTTTCGAATCCGTCGTCGCTGTCGATGGAGCGCATTATAGAGAGATCAAAAACGATCACAAGATCTTTTTTACAGAATGATGATCGTTCGGCTATTTTTTCAACAAACCCGCTTTTCTTGCCGAAATAACCAGCAATAATTGGCTATTAAATAGGATCCTGCCGGATCTATTTGCCGATCGCCCTACGGCATCAAACTTGCTAAACCCCGGGCTCCGGGTTTACATCCATTGCTTTTATGCCCGCTTTGGTTTGAGATACAGCCCTTTGCCGGGAATAGTACAGATTGATCGCAGGAGCCCATCAATGAGTCCGTCACCTTCTGAGCACACGCAGCAACATATAGTAGTGATTGACGATAATCGGGAACTGCGGATGGCAGTCCGTTTTGTGCTGGAAGATCAAGGCTACCGTGTCAGTGAACTGGAGAACCCGGTGCAAGCACGCGATGCATTACCCGCGCTACAGCCTGATCTCATCCTGTTGGATATGAACTTTCAGCTCGACACTACTTCAGGTGAAGAAGGCCTGCGTTTCCTGCGCCACCTGCAACAGCATTATGCCGAGATCGCGGTCGTCGCGATGACCGCCTGGTCCAATACACAATTAGTAGTACAGGCCATGCAGGCTGGTGCCAGCGATTTTCTGGAGAAACCCTGGCAAAACCAGCGTCTGTTGCAGATCCTGCAGCAGCAATTACAACTCAACCGCTTAAAAGCCGAAAACCGGGCTTTAGTCCGCCAGCTTGAAACACAACAAGCCGAACCGGCAGCAGAATTAAACTGGCGAAGCCCTGCCATGCGCCTGTTGATGCAACAGTTAAAAACAGTCGCAAATACCGATGCAACCGTTTTATTGACCGGTGAAAATGGCACCGGCAAAAGCCAGCTGGCGCATTGGCTGCACCAACATTCGGGCCGCCAGCAGGCACCACTTATTTCCGTCAATATGGCCGCTATCCCGGAACCTTTGTTTGAAAGCGAATTATTCGGCCATAAAAAAGGCGCTTTTACCGATGCAAAAGAATCCCGGGTTGGCCGCTTTACTCTCGCCGCCGGCGGCAGTTTGTTTTTGGATGAAATCGCCTGCCTGCCGCTGGCACAACAAACCAAATTGCTGCGTGTGCTGGAAACCGGCGAATATGAAGTTCTGGGCTCCAGTCAGACCCAACAAAGCAACGTCCGGTTAATCTCGGCCACCAATGCCGATTTTTCTGCTCTCATCCAACAAGGTTTATTCCGCCAGGATCTGTACTATCGCCTGAATACACTGGAATTCCGCATCCCGCCGTTACGGGAGAGACCAGAAGACATTCTGCCGTTAGCAGAACACTTCTTATATAAGCACGGTTTGCGCTACCACAAAACCGGACTGCGGTTGTCCGTCTCAGCACAACAGCAACTGATGTTGTATCCATGGCCCGGTAATCTGCGCGAACTGAGTCATCTGCTGGAACGGGCAGTGTTGTTATGTCAGCACAGTCAAATCGAACAGACCGATTTACATTTGCCGCTTACATTACAGCAAAAGGTACTGACCGCAGAGTCGCAAAATTACGACTTGCCAGCCCTGACTCTGGAGCAGGCCGAACTGCAACTGATTAAACGCGCTCTGGCGCAACATCCGGCTAATAAACAAAAAGCAGCTGACCAGTTAGGCATTACCAAATCATCTTTATACCGCCGGCTGGAGAAGTATGGCCTGGTTTAATCAAAGCCTGGAGCGACAAACAACCCTTCAAAGTAGTGTAACGCTGCTGTTATTGTGGCTTTTGGCCGGCAGTATCAGCTGGCTGTGGCCGCTGTGGTGGGTTTGGCTGACAGCTCTTGTGCTGAGCTGGTTAGGTTCCCGGTTGGTGTTACAAAATCGCCGGCAACTGTTATCCGCATTTCGTCGCGCCAGTGTGCAGCTGGATGCACTGCAATTGCAGGACTACAGCCTGCAGGCGAAACCAGCATATCAGCGCGGTGTGGTCGCAGAGTTTCAACAGCAGTTACAACAACTGGCCAACCAGCTACAACAACGAAAAAGCTTTTTTGATGAGCAGCAGTTTTTGTTGTATCGCCTGATTGACCAGCTGAACACGCCGATTTTGGTGTTGAATCACAAGTTACAGCTCAGCTACGCCAACGACCAGTTCCAACAGCTGTTTGGTCAGCCCTGGCAAAGTCTGAAACACAGCAGTGCCGGCAGTCTGGGATTAGAAGCAGTGCCGCAATGGCAATTCACCGAAGCGGAACGCCGTCAGCAATGGCAAATCCGCCATAGCCGTTTTGTTGATCAAGGCGAACGTTATCAGTTACTGGTGTTTATTGATATTGAACTGGCATTGCGGGAAAACCAATTGCAGGCCTGGCAACAGTTGATCCGGGTGCTGAGCCACGAGATCCGCAATTCACTGACGCCGGTGCAAAGCCTGACGGAATATCTGCTGCAAAAAGCCACACCGGGCCGGGAACAGGATGCACTCAGTCTGATTTATGAGCGCAGCCAACACCTGCAGGATTTTGTCAGCCGCTATGCGCAGCTGAGCAAACCGCTTAGCGTCAATCTGCAACCAGTGCAAGCAGACACTTTAGGTCAAAGTCTGCAGTTGTTATTTCCACATGTAGGTTTAACCTACACAACAACGCCACTCTGCTTTTGGTCTGATTTGACCTTGCTGCAGCAACTACTGATTAATCTGGTGAAAAATGCCATCGAAGCCGGCAGCCCTGCCGGGACTTTGTATTTGAATATTGAGCAGCAACAGCAGCACCTCTGTATTCAGCTGTCTGATCAAGGCCATGGCCTGCTGAATGCCGCAGATTTGTTCGTACCTTTTTACACTACTAAACCACAAGGCCAGGGCATTGGGTTGTCTCTGTGCCGGCAAATTGCCCGCACTTTAGGCGGCGAACTGACCCTGACCAACCGGACGGACGGCATCAAAGGTGCCTGTGCGCGATTGCGGCTACCTCTGCAACCGCCAGTGGCCGCTACTGAGACTGTCAATCCCGCCTGAGTCGCAATGTGGCAGCTGGTGCAGTATTGATGCAAGAAGCCCTGATTTGCCCCTACGCCGCCGTCCGATTTCGGAATGACGCGTCCGATTTCGGACTACCCCCCTGCCAAACCCACAACAACAATACATATCCATTTGATTTTATTGAATTTATAAACTGGCACTAATCTTGTTTACTGATCTGCATACTGAGGGTTTGCAGGCGCTGCCGCTGTTGTTCCTCCCTGGACACAACGGCAGTGACCTATATCGACAGCCCTCTGTAAACAGAACGCACTGTCGCAAGGACCACTGATGGATATCAAACGCAACAAACCAAACTATCGCTGGGGCAAAGCCGTGATCAGCTTTGCCATATTAGCTGGTATTTTCCTGTTCAGCCGTCTCGTCGCTTCGCCGGTCGCTGATCAGCAAATCAGCCGCAGCCAATTACTGCTGAGTACAGTAAAACGGGGTGATCTGCAGGTGTCTGTTGATGGTTACGGCGTGCTACGTTCCAACAAACAACGACTGATCTCGGCAGAAAGCCCGGCGACGGTCGCCGATATTCTGTTGCGTCCGGGCGCCGAAGTGCAGGCCGACTCTGTGATCCTGCAGCTACAGGACCCACAGTTACAACAGGAGTTGGATACCGCAACGATGGCGGTCAGCCGCCAGCAAGCCACAGTTAAACGCGGAAGGCTTGCCAATCAGCGGGAAGTCCTCGCCGAAGAGGCAGTCTTGGCCGAATTAACCGCTCAAAGAGATGCGCAGACTCTGCGTCTGACTGCAACCCGGGATTTGGCGGCGCGGGGGGTGATCCCGGCAATTGAATTTCAAAGTGCAGAACTGCAGGAGCGTCAGCTGTCAGAGCGTATCGTCCTGCAACAGAAACGCCTGCAGCAGCTTAAAGATGTGGCGAATGAAGATCTGAATATCGCAACCGAAGAGCTGAATCAGGCCAAAGCCCTGTTACAACGATTAGAGCAGCGGGTTGCCAAACTGACGGTCCGGGCGGGTATTCAGGGGGTGTTACAACGCTTGCCGGTCGAACTGGGCCAAAGCGTGACGGCAGGACAGGAACTGGCATTGGTCGGCAGTAGCCAGGATCTACAGGCGCTTATTCGCGTGTCGCAATCAAAAGTCGAGCAGTTGCGTCTGGGTCAATCAGCCGTCGTCAACACCCGGCGTGAAACCGCCAAAGCAGAAGTCAGCCGTATAACGCCGCAAGTACAGGACGGCACTGTCGAAGTAGAGCTGCGTTTTGTCGACGCCGTGCCTGCCTCGGCCCGGCCAGAACTGAATGTCGATGCGCAGATTTTGACCGCGGAATTGAACGACGTGTTGTATCTGGAGCGGCCTGTTAATGTGCAAAGTCATACCAGCAGCCCGCTGTTTCGCTATGACCAGGACAACCAACAACTACACATCACTCAGCTGCAGTTTGGCGACGAAGCCGGCAGATACCTGGCGTTGCAGTCCGGTGCGACTGAAGGTGAAACTTTTGTCGTGTCCGACATGGCGACCTTTGCTGATGCCAAAACGATTGCAGTGACGCAATAACCATCAGCCTGTACTTATGATCTTATCAACAGGAATTTTTGACATGATACAGACTCCCACTTCGCAACAAGCCACCATCGCGATGCGCGGCATTACCAAGGTATTTGCCACCGACGAGATGGAAACGCACGCATTGCGTGGCATCGATCTAGACATTTACCCGGGCGATTTCGTCTCCATTTGCGGGCCATCTGGCTGCGGTAAATCCACTCTATTGTCGCTACTCGGTCTACTGGACATGCCAACCAGTGGCAGTTATCAGATCGCAGGCCATGAAGTCAGTGGTTTGTCACTGTCCGAAGCGGCATATATCCGTAATGAGAAAATTGGTTTTATTTTCCAGTCGTTTAACTTGATTGATGAATTAACGGTCTTTGACAACATAGCTCTGCCGCTACGCTACCGGCGCTCCAGCGTCCCTAAAGCAGAGATTGAATCGCGGGTGCAGGCTTGTCTGAAAATGGTGGATATGACCCATCGCGCCGGTCACAGGCCTAATCAACTGTCGGGCGGTCAGCAACAGCGGATTGCCATCGCCCGGGCTTTAGTCGGCAAGCCTGCCCTGCTGCTGGTCGATGAACCAACCGGTAACCTCGATTCAAAAAACGGTGATGCGGTGATGGATATGCTGTGCGAACTGAATCGTCAGGGTACCACGCTGTGTATGGTGACACATGACCCGCGTTATGCCGATATGGCCGGCCGCAAACTGCATTTGCTTGATGGCCAGATTTTGGATGCGGATGGTGCACCGTTGTCTCACAACTCACTGAGACTGGCCGTCCCATGAAACTCCTCCCTCAATTATGGTTTTTCTATAGCCTGACTTTACCGTTGGGTCTGCTGGCAATCGCGATGTTATCAGCACACTTTGATACCAACTGTTTTGACGAAGGACAATAGGATGATTTCCGGTAAAGACTTTACGGTAGCGTGGTACGCTTTAAGCAAAGTAAAGGGCTATGCAGCCACCGTGATTCTCACGCTGGGTATAACACTCGGCACGCTCGTTGCGATGTTTCAACTGAACTATCAGATCTTGCTGGCACCACTGCCTTATGCCGATGAAGACACGCTGGTCGCCGGCAGCGCCAGTTGGTTGTCCGCTGATGGCGAGATGATTCTCCCGCATGCTCTGCCAAAAGTGATCCGTCATTTTTATGCCAAGCCGTCACAACTGCTGCAAGAGCAGGCACTGCTCGGTTATGCTTTGGACGAAACCACTTTACGGGATTTACCGCACTCCCCTGCTGTGCATATTGCTTATACAACAGCAGGTTACATGCAGATGTTCCGAATGCCGCTGGTCAGCGGGCGTGCCTTTTCCGGCACTGAAGAACCCGGCCAACACCATGCAGTCGCCATTATCAGTGAACGGCTATGGCGCGAGCAGTACCAGGCAGCGCCAGATATGATTGGCCGCCATGTTCAACTGGGAAATGTCAGTTTTAAAGTCATCGGAATTGCTGCAGCGACCTTTGTTGAACCTCAGCTACTCAGTCCGGCACTACACACCGATATTTGGTTACCCTGGGATTTTCACTCCGACTTTGTCGACATGCCGGATTCGGGTATCCGGGCTGGTCATTTTTATCTGGCTCAGCTTAAGCATCCGGCAGACCGTCAGCAGTTTGAACAGGAAATCAGACCACATTTACAGCCTTTGTGGCAGCAAGCCAGTAGCCACCTGCCACATCTTGCCGGGCGTCAGCTGCATTTTAATGCGCATCCGCTAAGGCAGGTGTTGCTCGGAGACAGCAGTCAGCAAAGTTTGTGGTTGCTGGCTGGCAGTGCGGCCCTGCTGTTGTTAGCAGCAGTGAATATGCTGAATTTGTTGCTGTCGCGTGCTGCCAGCCAGCAAAAAACCATGGCGATTCAGGCGGCATTAGGGGCACAACGGACACAAACATTAAAACTGTTTAAAGCCGAATTAACCTGCCTGCTGCTTGCAGCCGGAGGCGTTGCTTTACTGACTGCTGCAGGGGCATTTCAGCTATTGCGCCTTTTTGCCGGTGATATGCTTCCTGGCGCCCGGCAGTTAGACGTCGATGGTCTTACGCTGACTTTTGCGGTGCTGCTTAGTGGGTTATTGCTGCTCAGTTTCAGTCAGTTGATGAGTCACCGGCTTGACTATCGGGCGCTACAGCAAAGTTTGCAGAGTGGCAGCAAAGGCGGTGGGTTGACTGTCAGCCCGGCAATCCGTTTTATCTTGATCAGCTCGCAAGTGATGCTGACTACCCTGATCCTGGTATGCTGCAGCCGGGTGTTTAGCGACGCTTACTTGCAGCTACAGCAGCAACTGGGCTTTGTGGCGACAAATCGCTACCAGATTACGCTGGAAGATATCAGTCCGCCTCCGGCGCGTGAGCTCAATGCTGCAGCACGGCAGGCATATCACCGCCAGCAAAAAGACCAACTAATGCAAATCAGGGACTTGATGATGCAGTTGCCGGATGTTGCCATGGCGGCCGTCAGTAGTGGCGCCCCCGCCTCATATAACGGCTTCTCGGCCGACACAGCCAACTTTATCTCTGCTACAGACGCCGGTGCGACACCCATTGAAGCTAAGGTTATGCATACCGATCAGTATTTGATACCACTGTTTGAGATCCCTTTGGTGCAGGGCCGGCGGTTTTCTGCGGTGGAAGTACAAACGCAAGCCCCTCTGATCATCATTAATCAGACTCTGGCTAACAAATTAGCACCTGGCAAGGATGTCATTGGCGAACGCATCACTGCAACAAACAATGATCAGGTATTTGAAATCATCGGCGTCAGTGCCGATCAAAACTTACCGGAAACCGGTGCAGAGCAGGAGCCCTTCCGGATTTATACAACACAGAATCTTTTATATAGCAGCTACTTACTCGTACAGCTGAGGCCTGACGCTCAACTCAATAAAACGCATATCAATCAGCTGATCAAACAGGTAGCGCCACACTTGCGCGCGGCAAACATCTACAGTATTGCCGACAATATCAGCATCGCGCTGCAACGCCAGCAGTTAAGCGCAGCCATCACCTGCGGTCTTGGCATACTGAGCCTGTTGCTGGCAGCTATGGGTATTTATGGCGTATTGAACTACAGCGTGCAGCTACGCCGCTTTGAATTGGGTGTGCGCATGGCGATTGGTGCCAGACCAGCAACTATTGTCCGTCAGCTGTTGCAGGAGGTCAGTGTACCGACGTTGACTGGGTTGGGCCTTGCATTATTGTTGCTGTGCGCCGGGCAGATCAGATATCAGTTCTTTACCGGGCCAATAATGCCATCAGTCCTGCTACCGCTTTTGCTAATCCTGTTGCTGGCTCTTCTGACAACTCTGGCTTCGGTCTGGCACGTTATCCGCAAACCGGCCATATATGCATTACAAGGGCACTGATATGTTTAATTTCAAAGAGCTATTCAACGTGTTTTATGCGTTGGGCAAAGCTAAAAGCTACACGGTGACGGTGATATTAACCCTTGGTTTAACCTTAGGCGGTCTCGTCGCTGTACTCAATCTCGGTTATCAGCTGTTACTGGCACCTTTGCCCTACCCGGGATCAGCCCAGCTACATTACCTGTCCGGAGATGTGATAAGTGCCAGTGGCCAGCACACGCCCGCCTTACCGATAGCCGCGGCTGAAACGGGCTACCGGCTGCAGCCTGCAGGTCAAATCACGGCCGCGCTGGTTGGTTACAATCAGGGTATAGCGCAAAACCTGAATGAAGCTCCGACCTTGCAACTTGGCTACGTGACGCCTGAGTTCTTTTCGATGCTGGCCGCACCGGTGGCGATCGGCAGGACATTCTCAGCGGATGAAGGCTTAAACAGTCAACACCCGGTCGCAGTGATCAGCTTTCGACTATGGCAAACGCAGTTTGCCGGCTCTGCCGATATAGTTCGGCAAAGCCTGGAAATTGACGGGCAATGGTTTCGAATTATCGGAGTAACGACCCAGCTTTTCGCTGAACCGGAGATCTTGTTTGCCGGTCAACAGACCGATGTCTGGCTGCCATGGGACTATGTACAAATTCCGCGGGCGCAGCGCAAGTCCTGGGGACAGCTGTGGGGTAAACATGCCATGCTACTGAAAACACAACCAGCAGCAGAACCAAGCGAAGTACTGCAAAGCTACCAAAACCACTTAAGTGGATTATTCAATACTGCCGGTGGCAAACCTGTCGATCTGCTGAATGCCCGGCTACAGCTCGCTCTAACGCCGTTGCAGGCACTAGTGCAACACCAGGCGCCGGCACAGTATCCGTGGCTATTGCTCGGAACTTTATTGCTGGTCAGTCTCGGTATGGTCAATCTGCACCAGCTGAGCCTTACCCGCCTTGCTGCCCGTCATTCACAACTGGCAATTCGGGCTGCCGTGGGAGCCCGTCCGCGCGATTTATTACGCCCTTTATTGCAGGAATGGGCAGTTCTGCTGGTGTTGGGATGTGGATTGGCGCTGATGTTCCAATTATTGCTTTTACAGGCTTTCCGACAATTGCCCGAAGGTTTGTTGCCCCGGGCTAACGAATTGTCCTTACAACCTGTCAGCTTGCTGGCCTACCTGCTGCTACCCGCGGTACTGATTGCTGGTTTAGCGCTGCGTCTATACCAGCAAATGGACTATCACCGCCTCAGTATGTCGCTATGCAGCAGCCAAAAAGGTGGGCTTAAACCCATTCCACACCGTCGTTTAAGGCAGTTGTTAGCGGCACAGGGTGCTGTTGCAACTTTGGTGTTGATGTTTGCTATACAGTTATTCATAAATGCACTCGTGCATTTATGGCAATCGCCCGGTATTGAGACGATTGATCGCTACCATGCATCGCTGGACCTCACAGCTGTGAATGAGAACCCTCGTCTGCAACGCCGTGATGACTTTCTGGCAATCCGTCATATGTTGGAATCTCAGCCCGGCATTGT
>CBFGPY010000048.1:0-9527 GCA_965650755.1 uncultured Chromatiaceae bacterium
AAGGCCGCAAGATGTCGAAATCACTCGGCAACGTGGTGTCACCAC
The DNA here is from genome assembly GCA_965650755.1 of uncultured Chromatiaceae bacterium. GTDB lineage: Bacteria > Pseudomonadota > Gammaproteobacteria > Enterobacterales > Alteromonadaceae > Pararheinheimera. The sequence goes on from CBFGPY010000048.1 coordinate 46, forward strand.
AGGATGTGATGAACAAACTCGGCGCAGACATTCTGCGTCTGTGGGTGGCGACGACGGACTACACCTCAGAAATGACAGTGTCGGACGAGATTTTAAACCGCGCGGCCGACAAATACCGCCGCATCCGCAACACCGCACGATTTATTCTGGCCAACCTGAACGGCTTTAATCCGGCGACAGATTTAGTACCGATGACTGAGTTGGTTGAGCTGGACCTGTGGATGGTGCAACGCGCGGCTGAATTGCAAAAAGAAATCGAAGCGGATTACCTCGATTATCAGTTCCACCTGGTCAGCCAGAAGCTGATGAACTTCTGTACTGTGGAACTGGGCAGTTTCTATTTAGACGTGATTAAAGACCGCCAGTACACGGCGAAGACCGACGGTCTGGCACGCCGCTCTTGCCAGACCGCGCTCTACCACATCATTGAAGCTATGGTGCGCTGGATGGCGCCAATCATGAGCTTCACCGCACAGGAAATCTGGGAAGCTTTACCTGCACGCACTGAGCCATTTGTCTTCACCGGCGTCTGGTACACAGGCCTTAATGAAGTACCAGCCGGCAAAGTGTCGGACGCGTTCTGGCGCCAGTTGCTGGCGGTGCGGGATGAAGTGAATAAAGTCATTGAAGTGGCGCGTAAAGACGGCAACATCGGTGCGTCGTTACAGGCGGAAGTCACGCTGTATGCCGAAGGTGAATTGGGTGCACAATTGCAACAGCTCGGCGATGAGCTGCGTTTTGTGCTGATGACCTCGACTGCTGCAGTGAAAGTTGCCGCAGCGCCTGCAGATGCGGTTGCAACCGGTATTGCCGGCCTTGCGGTGCAAGTAGTGACGTCAACGGCTGCCAAGTGTGACCGCTGCTGGCATCACCGCCATGACGTTGGTGCCAACCCTGCGCATCCGCTGATTTGCCTGCGCTGTGTCGACAACGTCGAAGGCGCCGGCGAACACAGGACTTTTGCCTGATGCGGTTGTTGAACGACACAGGCTGGCGCTTCTGGTGGATAGCGCTGCTGGTGCTGGTCGCCGACCAGCTCAGTAAAATCTGGGTAGTGCAGAACTTCACACTCGGCGAGTCGATTCAGCTGCTGCCGGTGTTTAATTTCACCTATGCGCGCAATTATGGCGCCGCCTTTTCGTTTTTAGGCGACGCTGGCGGCTGGCAGCGCTGGTTGTTTACAGCGATCGCAATTGTCGTGACTTGCGTATTGAGTGTCTGGCTGAGCCGACTTAATCGTTCGCAACTCAAACTCAGTCTGGCACTGGTGCTGATTATTGCCGGGGCTATCGGGAATTTAATCGACCGTAGCCTTTATGGCTATGTGGTTGATTTTCTTCATGTGTATTACCAGCAGTGGCACTATCCGGTGTTTAACATCGCCGATTGTGCCATTACGATTGGGGCAGGTTTACTGATTTGGGACAGTTTTTCGTCCGAGGAAGAACCCGCGCAAACGAGGACAAACTGATGATTGGTGCAGGCAGTACAGTCATTTTTCATTTTGATATCAAGCTCTCTGACGGCAGTGCCGCGGAAAGTACCCGGGTGCATAACAAACCAGCCAAATTACAAATGGGTGATGGCTCTTTGTCACCGGCTTTTGAAGCAGAGCTGAGTGGTATGCAGCCTGGTGAGAAAAAAACTTTCACGCTGGCGCCAGAGGATGCTTATGGCATGCCAAACCCGGACAATATTTATTATGTTGACCGCAGTAAATTTTCGCTCGATGCGCCGGCACAGGTGGGCATGATCATTGGTTTTGCCATGCCGGACGGTTCTGAGTTACCAGGTCTGGTGCGCGAAGTGGTGGGCGAATCTGTCACTATCGATTTTAATCATCCGCTGGCCGGGCAGACTTTGACCTTTAACGTCGAAATTGTTGAGGTTATCAACTAATTATGGATATTTTTCTCGCCAATCCGCGTGGTTTTTGTGCCGGGGTCGACCGGGCTATCAGTATTGTCTCCCGCGCGCTGGAACTGTATGAACCGCCGATTTATGTGCGCCATGAAGTGGTGCACAACAAATTTGTTGTCGACGGCCTGCGCCGCAGCGGTGCGGTTTTTGTTGATGAACTGGACGAAGTGCCGGATGGCAATATCGTGATTTTTTCAGCCCATGGCGTGTCACAAGCGGTGCGGGAAAATGCCCGGCAACGTGGCTTAAAAGTGTTTGACGCAACCTGCCCGCTGGTGACCAAAGTTCATATGGAAGTCACCCGCGCCAGCCGCAAAGGCGTCGAATGTATTCTGATTGGCCACGCCGGTCATCCAGAAGTCGAAGGCACTATGGGCCAATACGACAATCCGGAAGGTGGCATTTATCTGGTTGAATCGGTGGAAGATGTAGAAAAGCTGCAGGTGAAAAATCCGGCAGAGCTGTGCTTCTCCAGTCAGACTACGCTGTCAGTGGACGATACCGCAGATGTTATTGACGCGCTGCGGCGTAAATTCCCTGACATTGAAGGGCCGCGCAAAGACGACATCTGTTACGCCACGCAAAACCGGCAGGACGCTGTGCGCGAACTGGCTGCCAAAGTGCAGTTACTGCTGGTAGTTGGCGCGAAAAACTCCAGTAATTCTAACCGGCTGCGTGAACTGGCAGAAAAAATGGGCTGCTGTGCTTATCTGATTGATACTGCTGCAGATATTCAGCAGGACTGGCTGAATGGCGTGACAGCTGTTGGTGTCACGGCCGGTGCTTCAGCGCCTGAAGTGCTGGTGAAGCAGGTCGTAGAACAGCTGACCGCCTGGGGCGGTAAGCAAGTGATTGAACACCCGGGCCGGGAAGAAAACGTGGTGTTTGCCGTTCCGGCGGAGCTGCGCTGAGTGAGTCGCCGGCAGCGTGGTGCTGATTTGCAGCGCAATGCTGCATCGCCCCGCATGCCGGTAGAACAATTACTGCCGGAGTTTTGCCGCAGTGGCACTGTGCTGCGCATCATCATTCTGGCACAGGCGCTGGCGATTTTGCTGGCGCTGGTGCCGGGCGTCACTACTGAATTCTGGTCCCGGCTTGGGCTGATTTCCTTATTTGTGCATTGGGTGACGTTACCGTTATTGACGCTCCTTTGTGTGTTTCAGCGCTATTGGCGCCAGTTCAGCCCACCGGCGCTGGCCTGGTTATTCCTGTTGCTGTTGTTGCTGCTGAGTCTGCTGGTCGGCACATTCGCCCATCAATTCTTACAAAATACCGGCTGGCCAGGCGCTGGTGCTTACCATGCATTTTTGCTGCAGGTGTTGCTGATGAGCCTGCTGGTGGGTGTCATTGGGATCCAGTTGGGCACTTTGTATGTGCAGCAGCGGCTGCGGCTGGATGCGCAGGCGCGGGCTGAACTGGATGCGTTGCAAGCCAGGATCCGGCCACATTTTTTGTTTAACAGCCTGAACACTGCCGCCGAGCTGATTCATAGCCAGCCGGCTCAGGCGGAGCAGGCGCTGCTGGATTTGGCCAGTTTGTTCCGTGCGGCACTGCATTCTGACACTGCGGTGTTGCTGGAAGAAGACTTGTTACTGGCCCGGCGTTATCTGGCGCTGGAGCAACTGCGGCTGCAATATCGTCTGCAGCTCGACTGGCAAGTACCCACGTCGTTACCGCCAATTAAAATCCCTTGCCTGACTTTACAACCCTTGCTGGAAAATGCCGTGCGCCATGGCATTGAAACCCGCTCAGAACCTGGCCTCATCCGGGTGGTACTGACGTTGGGGACTGACGCCGTCAGTCTGCAAATTGATAATCCAAAGGGGCAGGGCCGACCGCACTCCGGGGGGAACGGTATTGCTCTGAGTAATATCCGCCGCCGGCTGGAACTGATGTATGGCGAAGAGGCCCGGCTTGTTGCCGCCATGACAGTGGATAGTTATGGCCTGAAACTGACTTTGCCATTGGTCGGGGAGGGCAATGATGCGCGTACTCATCGTTGATGATGAACCTCTGGCCCGCAGCCGGCTCAGTCGGTTATTAGCGCAATTGCCTGGCTATCAGGTGGTTGCTGAAGCGGAAAATGGCCAGCAGGCGCTTCAGCTTTGCGCACAACTGAACCCGGATCTGGTATTTCTCGATATAGAAATGCCTGGCGCGGACGGATTGAGTGTCGCGGCAGAACTTAGTCATAATCAGCCGCCGCCGGCGGTGATTTTTGTCACGGCGCACCCGCAACATGCGTTGGCGGCGTACCAGGTAACACCGGCTGGTTATTTGCTGAAACCTGTTGGTCTTGAAACATTACAGCAATGTCTGCAGCGGCTTGGGGTCAGTACCCGGGTGCATCTGGAAAAACAAAAAGCCAGTGCGCCGCGGCTGAGCTTTCGGATTGGGCTTGAGCAGCGCAGTATTTTGCTCAGCGAACTGTATTATCTGCAAGCCGAAGATAAATATGTGCGGCTGGTGTATCAGGGCGGCGAAGCACTGACTGAAACCAGTTTAAAGCAGTTGCAGGAAAGATACCCGGACCAGCTGCTACGCATTCACCGGCATACTCTGGTTCTGGCGGAACGGGTCTGTGGTCTGAGCCGCGGTGCAGATGGTCAGCATCTGATTATGTTGCGCGATTGTCCGGACCAACCAGAAATAAGCCGGCGTGAACTGGCTCAGGTCAAAGCGCTGCTGAATGTGACTTCTCAGCGTCCGCTGTGATAAATCCCTGACCAACGGTTCTTTTCTCCCGATATACGGTTCGATTTTTCGTACTGTTTCCGGCAAGCTTGGCACTATGTCAATGTTCTATGCCCGTACAGGATCCACATGATGAAGTCGTTACGACTGCAACAGGGCGTTACGTTAATTGAATTGATGGTGGCCCTGATAGTCCTCGCCATCGGTATTGTGATCGCTGGCCCCGGGCTCACCACCTTCAGTGGCAGCAGCAAATTAGAATCCCAGAGCAGAGAGATCCAGAATGCGTTGGTGTTTGCGCGATCCGAAGCTATCCGGTTGAATCAGAATGTGTTGTTTTGTCACAGCGTCGACAGTCTGGTTTGTTCAGCGCCGCCAGCAACGGGCTGGAAAGGGTGGTTAGTGATCCCAGCAGCTGCTGCGATTGGCGCTGAAACCGGGCCTGTATTGCGCGCTAATCAGTTTTCTGACAGTTCTGTGATAGTCACTTCCGGTTCTGTCCTGGCCGGTGCGCAACATGTACTGCGCTTTAATTCGCAGGGGTTGATCCGGATTTTTGGTAATAACACACCACTCAGTGACAGCATCCGGCTCTGTATCGCCGACCTGTCCCTGCAGCCAAATCAATATGAAGTCCGGTTTAATTCCGGTGGCCGGCTGCAACAAATCACCACAGATACCGACGGGATTTGCCTATGAATACTTTGCATAGCCAGCGTGGCATTTCGTTACTGGAAACGCTGATTGCCGTGTTGGTCTTGGCAATTGGCCTGCTCGGTGTTGCCGGTTTACAGACCACGAATTTAAAAAACAGTCAAAGTGCGCATCAGCGCACTATGGCGGTGATGCTGACCGGCAGCATGGCAGAACGCATCCGCGCCAATACCGCCCTGGCGGCTGCGGGGGCTTTTGTGCTGGCAAAAACCTGCAGCAGCATCAACCTGGCCGGCTCTATTCAGAATGTCGAACGCAGCCAATGGATAGCAGAAATTTTACTGGCCCTTGGCACTGCGGGTACCAGCTGCGGTGAAGTCAGCTATGACGCCGTCAACCGCATTTATACCATCACGGTGAGCTGGGATGATTCACGCGCAGTGGGCGGTTTAAGCACCATGAATCTGCGCCAGCAGGTAAGGATTTAACCATGCGGATGATAAAACTTCGGCAGCAACACGGCTTTACTCTGACCGAACTGATGATAGCGCTGGTATTGGGGAGTTTTCTGGTCGCTGGTGTGGTGGGGGTTTATGTCTCGAATATTCGTACCGGCCAGGTGCAGCAACGTTTAATGTCATCACAGCAAGCCAGCCAAATCAGTTTTCAGCTGTTGAGCCGGGATGCGATGCACGCGGGTTTTTCCGGTTGCGCCAATATGATCACACAACGGGTAGTGAACGTGTTAAATCCGCCTTTAGCCTGGTGGGCGATTTGGACTGCCGGCATTCGTGGCCATGAACAAGGCGCTGTGCCGCAGTTTGCCGGTGCTGGTATACCGCCGCTGGCCGGCACTGATGGGGTTCAGCTGATGTACGGCCGCGGCACCAGTGCTTCGATTGTCTCGCACAATGTGGTTGGTAATCCGCCGATGGTGATCAACCAAAACGTCGCAGGCATTGTCGCCAATGACATTGTGCTGGCCTGCGATTCAAAAATGGCGGTGATTTTTCAGGTGACGGCGATTGCCGGCAACAACATCAGCCATGCGGTTGGCGCTGGCGCACCGGGCAATGCCTCGCTGAATTTTGGCTTTGGCGCCAATGGTGTGAATTTTCCGCAAAGTCTGTCGGCAGATGCCGGTACTGTGATGCCGCTGGAAACGGTCGGTTGGTTTGTAGGTACAAACAGCGATGGTAATTCATTGTATCGGGTCGCATTGGTCGCGGGGCAAATGCGCACTGAAGAGATTTTGCCCGGTGTCGAGAATTTACAGATTCAGTATCTGTCCCGCGGCGCAGCCAATTATGTTAATGCAAACGCAGTGGCGGACTGGGAGCAGGTGGTGGCGCTACGTGCAACCCTGACGCTGGCCAACGATGCCAAAATGCCGGTTGCCGCCGGGCTGCGGACTTTCACCCAGGTTATAAACCTGCGCAACCACTGAGGCCAGCACTATGCAGCAGAGTTATCAACGCGGTATCGCCTTAGTTCTGAGTTTACTGATGTTGGTGGCCATCACTTTATTGGCGGTCAGCGCCATGCGTGGCACCACCTTACAGGAAAAAATGGCCTCCAATCTGAACGACCGGGAAGTGGCCAAGCAAGTGGCAGAAGCCACTTTACGTCAGGTCAGTACCTTATTGCCTCCCGCTGCCGGCAGCGCCTGGTTTAATGCGCCTATTCCGGTACCGGTACAGGGGACCGCTGACCGCTGGAACAACCCGGCGATTTGGGCCAATGCCGGTACTTTTGCGGTTGCTGTGAACGGCGTCAGCTATAACGGTCAGTTTTTGGTAGAGAATATGGGGTTCTGGACCAGCAGGCAGGACCCGACCTGTAAACCGAAAGAAAATCCGTTGTGCGAACGTCAGACTTACCGTATCACAGTGCGCAACCAGCCGGTCAATGGCCGCGCCGCAGTCGTGGTGCAGGTGGTCTGGCGGATCTAACTGTTCGTCAACATGTCCTAGTCGACAGGAGAAGGATGATGGCAAAGAAAAATTGGCACTGGCAATCGGCCCTTTGTGGTGCCGTGCTGGCCAGCGGCACGGTGCAAGCCGCGATTGATATCGCCTCTGCACCGCTGGAAACCGGCTCGACGGTGGACCCGAATATTTTCTTCGTGATTGATGACTCTGGCTCCATGTTGCAAGGCATGATGCCGGAAAATCTGGAAGATAATGCCAATGTGAGCAGCAGCTGCTCCAAGAGTACTTATGTAGGTTTGAGTATGTGTTACTACGACATGACTGGTCGGGAGTATCTTGCTTCCTCATACCTGAATAAGCTGTATTACAACCCCAGTATTACTTACCCGGTGCCGAGTAAAGCAGATGGCAGTACTTTTGGACCGGCTTCATACACTGCAGCGAAAGTAGACGGGTATGTCAGCACCTCGGCAACTGTGAACTTGTCGAACGGTTATCGTGCCATTATGGCTGCGGGCAGCATTAACACCGGTGCAAAAACTGTGTTTGCGGTAAGCCCAAGTGGCAATGCCGGTGCAGCTTTTTATTACACCTACACCTCTGGCTGTATCAACAGCGTGTACAGCGATTCTTGTTATACCCAAAAGAGCCTGAGCACAGCGGCAGAGCAGCAAAACTTTGCTAACTGGTTTTCGTATCACCGCACCCGTTTACTTGCAGCCAAAGCCGGGATCGGCAGCGCTTTTCATCAGCAGAGTACAGCAATGCGCGTTGGCTATGGCTCTATCAATGAAATGGCCACAAAAGTTGGTGTGCGGCAATTTAGTGGTACGAACAGAACAGCGTTTTTTAACTGGTTATATGCGTTACCGCCAGATTCCGGCGGGACGCCACTGCGCAGTGCATTAATTAGTGCCGGTAACTATTACAGAACTGAAGAACCATGGCGCGTCGACCCGGCGAATTCGTCGTCAGCGCTGTTAGAATGCCGTCAGAGCTTTACCATCCTGATGACCGATGGTTACTACAATGACAGCAACACTGGCGGTGAACATGATAATAGCGCCGGTTCGACCATCACAGGACCAAAAGGCCGCACTTATACCTATACACCGAAAAGTCCGTTTGCCTTCAATACTCAGGATACGCTGGCTGATATTGCAATGAATTATTGGAAAAATGATGCAGACGCCAGCTGGTCGGCTTCAAGTAAAATGGAAAATACGGTGCCGACTTCGGCTGCGAATCCGGCATTCTGGCAACATATGGTGACTTTTGGCGTTGGTTTTGGCGTGCAAGGTTCGGTCAATCCGACTACCGCTTTTAATGCGATTAATAGTGGTGCCACTGTCAACTGGCCCAGCACCAATACAGATCCGGGCAAAATCGACGACCTGTTGCATGCATCGGTCAATGGCCGGGGTGGCTTTTTTGCCGCCAGTGACCCGGTCGCGTTTTCACAGGGCTTAGCGGACACGCTGAGTGCCATTGCAGAGCGGATCGGCACTTCATCCAACATTGCCGCCACTGCGATTAACTCGCTGCAATCTGAATCGAATCTGTATCAGGCGCGTTATGTCGCCGGCGAATGGAGTGGCGATTTGTGGGCTTATGATACCGATGACACCACCACGCCTATCTGGAAAGCCAGTGATGTGATCCCGGCGCATGGCAGCAGAAATCTGCTGTACGGTGCCGACAGTGGTGCAGCAAAAAGTTTTGTCTGGAGCAACTTATCTACTGCAGAAAAAACTGCAATGAGTAATGTCAGTACTGTGCTGGACTACATCCGGGGCGACACCACGCTGGAAAAACGCAATCCAGGTGGTATCTACCGCAATCGTGGGAAAATCCTCGGTGACTTGGTGAACTCCTCGCCAGAACTGGTCGAAGCACCTTATGACCTGAGTTATCACAGATATAACTGGACGGGTGCATCAACCTACCGCAGCTTTATTGAAGGCCCCGCCAAATCTCGCACACCGATGCTGTATGTCGGTTCCAACGATGGCATGTTGCATGGTTTTAACGCAGACACTGGTGTCGAAGTCTTCGCCTACATCCCCAAAGCGGTGATGGCACCTCTGCCATCGGATACTGTTAATGTGCTGAAAAAATATTCAGAACCCAATTACAGCCACAAATTCTCCGTCGACGGCTCGCCGGTGGTGGTGGATGTGTACATCAGTGGCAGCTGGAAAAGCCTGCTGATTGGTGGTCAGGGCCGTGGTGGCAACAGTATGTTTGTCATCGATGTCACAGATCCGGGCAGTATCACCCCAA
>CBFGPY010000049.1:0-9443 GCA_965650755.1 uncultured Chromatiaceae bacterium
TTGTCTAACAAAGCATTGATGTTTGAATTCACGATATCTGAGAAGCGAGAGAAAATACCCATGATGTTTACCTCGTTTGGTGTCTGATTGAGTCATATATCCTTATTCAGGAAGCTTGCCAACTCGTAAAATAATCATAACCAACTGTTTTTAAATACTTTATTTTATTTTTAATAAAGACTGTTGCCAGCACCAACTTTCAAATAGACTACTAATTAGCAAATTTAACCACTAAATGGCAGCGATATGGCAAGAGCTTTCCAACAGGACAATCTGATTGGCCAATCTAACAGCTTTCTTAACGTTTTGGATCAGGTGTCGCAAATAGCACCATTGAACAAACCGGTCTTGATCATTGGTGAGCGTGGCACTGGTAAAGAGCTGATTGCGGCGCGGTTACATTACCTGTCACAACGCTGGGACCAGACCTACCTGACGTTAAACTGCGCCTCGCTAAATGAAAACTTATTGGAAAGTGAGCTTTTTGGTCACGAGGCCGGCGCTTTTACCGGCGCCAGCAAACGCCATGAAGGCCGTTTTGAACGGGCAAATTTCGGCACGCTGTTTCTGGATGAGCTGGCGAATACACCAGGTCTGGTACAGGAAAAATTGCTGCGGGTGATTGAATACGGCGAATTTGAGCGCGTCGGTGGTAGCCGGCCTATTAAAGTCGATGTCCGGCTGGTCTGCGCGACCAACGAAGATTTGCCCGGCATGGCAGAACGCGGCGAATTCCGTGCGGATTTGTTAGACCGCCTGGCGTTTGACGTCATCACCTTGCCGCCTATGCGCGAGCGACGCTAAGACATCTTACAACTGGCGGAACACTTTGCCATCAACATGGCGCGGGAACTGAATTTTGAGTTATTCAGCGGTTTCAGTGAAAAGGCCAAACGACAATTGCTCGATTATGATTGGCCGGGTAATGTCCGTGAACTGAAAAACGTGGTGGAGCGCAGTGTTTATCGTACGAACAATCCTTATGTCCCGGTCCACGATATCCTGTTTGACCCATTTGCATCGCCATTCCGGCCGCAGGCCAGAGTCCGCACTCTGGACCGGCAGTCAGCGTCCCCTGCACCACAGCTCCCCCCAGTTGCGCAGCCATTATCTTCCCCTACATCACCGGCCGCAGCTGCGACCGGCACGGCGCTGCAGTTTGATTTCAGTCAGATACAGGATTTTAAACTTCTGTCTGAGCACTATGAAGTCACGCTGATCAAACAAGCACTGTCAGCATGTCAGTACAACCAGAAAAAGACTGCGGATGCGCTGAATCTGACGTATCATCAGCTACGTGGATATATGAAAAAATACAAACTGTTAGACAGCCAACAATGAATTTTTCCTATTGCCGTTTAGGCGGCCTGAGTCTGGTCTTCTGCTTAGCTGCCTGTCAGCCGGTTACAGTATCAGACTCTAATCAGGGCCTGGTGTATTGTGCCGAAGGTTCACCCGAGAGTTTTAATCCACAACTGGTGACATCAGGCACAACTATCGACGCTATCAGCCAGCATTTATATGACCGCTTGCTGGATATTGACGCGAATTCCGGCGATTTGCTACCTGCCCTGGCGCAGCAATGGCAGGTGAGCGCAGACGGTTTGTCTTACCGCTTTAAGCTGCGCCCCAACGTCAGCTTTCATCAGACGGAGTACTTTACTCCAGGTCGTTATTTTAACGCTGAAGACGTCGTGTTTACTTTTAACCGGATGTTACAGGTCGAACATCCGTTTTTTCAGACAGCGACCGAATATCCCTATTTTGACAGCATCGAGTGGCGTCAGCGGGTTAAAAGCATCACTGCACTGACCTCAGACGAAGTAGAATTCAGACTGAATCAGCCCGACAGCTCGTTCTTATCGGTACTGGCGACTGACTTTGCCGCAATACTGTCGGCCGAATACGGCGCTCAACTGATTGAACAGCAGCAGAAACCTTTACTGGACACTCAGCCGGTTGGGACGGGCCCATTTAAATTTCGCCAGTATCAGAAGGATGTTTTAATCCGCTACTACCGGCATGACGGCTACTGGCGTCAACATGGGAATTTGCAGCAACTGGTCATTGACATAGTACCGGATAACACTAAACGGCTGGCCAAGTTGTTAACCCGGGAGTGTGATATTGCGCCAATTCCGCGTTTGGCTGAATTACAGATGTTTTCTAACCGACCAGATTTTAAAGTCGAGCAACAAACCAGCATGAACGTCGCGTTCTGGGCGTTTAATACGCAGAAACCACCGTTTGACCGTGTTGAGGTCAGGCAGGCACTGGCGCTTGCAGTCAATAAACCCAATATTCTGCAGGCGGTTTATTTCGGCCAGGCGGAAGAGGCCAACTCAGTGTTGCCACCCAATTCTTGGGCTTATCGGAAGCAAAGTCAGGGGCAGTCTTTTAACCCAGACACAGCAAAAGAGCTGCTGCGTCAGGCGGGCTATCCGGATGGATTTAGCATCGATATCTGGGCGATGCCGGTACAACGCCTGTACAACCCCAACGCGCAAAAAATGGCAGAACTGATCCAGGCCGACCTGCGGGCTATCGGCGTCAAAGCGCGGATTGTCTCTTATGAATGGAACACGTTCCGCCGTAAGTTACGTCAGGGCGAACATGATTCAGTATTAATTGGCTGGACCGCGGACAACGCGGACCCCGATAATTTTCTGCGCCCTTTGCTGAGCTGTGCAGCTGCAGTCTCTGGTAGTAACAGAGCCAACTGGTGTGACGAACATTTCGACCAATTTATCGCCGGTGCTGTGCAAACCACAGATGTGGCACAGCGCCGCAGCTATTATCTGGCAGCTCAACAGTATCTGCAGCAACAAATGCCGTTGATGCCGATAGCGCATTCCAAACGGTTTCAGGTGAAAAACAGCAGCGTTCAGGGGGTCAATATTAACCCTTATGGTGGTATCAGCTTAGTAAATGCCGGGAAAACACCATGATTCTTCGTTATCTGGCGCGCCGAATGTTTCTGCTGGGATTTGTCTTTGTTGCGCTGACGGTCTTTGTCTTTAGTCTGAATTATCTGTTTCCGGGTGACTTAGTCAGTAACCTGACGGGTCTGCGGGACATCTCCCCACAAAATCATCAGCAATTACAACAGGTGCTGGCGTTAGACCAAAGCCTGTGGCAGCAGTATATTGCCTATAACAGACGATTATTGGCAGGTGACTGGGGACTTTCCTTTGCCAGCCAACAACCGGTACTTACTGAGATTATGCAGGTGCTGCCGGCAACGCTGGAGCTGGCTGCCTATGCGCTGTGTCTGAGTTTGTTTGCAGGTATACCAATGGGATTATTGGCCGCAGTAAAAAAAGACAGCCTGCTGGATCGGTGTATCTCCGGTATCGCCTTAGTTGGCTACTCGATGCCGGTATTCTGGCTGGCTTTGGTCTGTATCATGTTGTTTTCACTGCAGTTAGGCTGGTTACCTACCTCAGGTCGGCTGGGTGTGCTGTTTGAAGTCCCGAGCCAAACCGGCTTTATTTTTGTCGATATTCTGTTGGCAGACCAAGTATCGCGCAGTGCCGCAGCATATAGCGCGCTGCAGCATCTGGCCATGCCGACTTTTATACTCGCAGTCTATCCAACCAATGTGATGATTCGTTTTGTCCGCACCTCGATGCTGGAAGTGCTGGAGCAAAACTATATCAAAACAGCCCGGGCGAAAGGCTTATCCAGAAGCCAGGTGTTATACCGGCATGGTCTGCGCAATGCATTGTTGCCGGTCACCCGCCAGGTTGGTTTGCAGTTTAGTACCCTCATCACGCTTGCGATGCTAACTGAAGTGATTTTCTCCTGGCCCGGCATTGGGCAATGGCTGATTGACAGTATCTATCAGCGTAATTATCCGGCGATCCAGGCTGGGTTGTTGGTAGTTTCCAGTCTGGTGATTTGTGTAAACATGCTGACCGAAATTCTGCATACCCTGTTTAATCCACTGGCGCGGAAACTCTGATGAAAAAATTGCGCTTGTATTACGAAGAGTACAACAAAAGGCCCTATCAGTTACTTTGGCGGCATTTTATTACTCAGCATTTTGCGCTGTTTGGCCTGGTGATCTTATCCATTTTGCTTCTCCTGGCGATGTTGAGCCCATTTATCAGCCCACATGACCCCTACCTGCAAAATTCAGAGGTTTTGTTGTTGTCGCCATCCTGGCAAGGCAATGGTTTGGTAGCGTATCCTTTTGGTACCGATGACTTGGGACGTGACCTGATGTCACGGCTGATGTTAGGCGCCAGCTACAGCTTCGGGCTCGCCATCCTGGCAGTCAGTGGCGCTATGTTGATCGGACTTGGTCTCGGTATCCTCGCCGGCATGACCAGAGGGGTGCAGTCGAGCATCTTTAACCATTTACTGGATTTAGCTTTGACTATTCCGAGCCTGTTGCTCGCCATTGTAATAGTCGCTGTACTTGGTCCTGGCCTGCTCAACACTATCTGGGCGATTTTACTGGCTCTGTTACCTCAGTTCATCCATGGTGTTGGCAATGCTATCCAGCAACAGCTAAAACAGGACTACGTAATAGCTTACCGCTTGGATGGCGCCAATAACTGGCAGATTTTGTGGTCTGTGGTGTTACCAAACCTGTGGGAGCCGTTGTCCCTGTTATTTACCATGGCGCTGTCAACAGCAATACTGGATATTGCGGCACTTGGCTTTCTGGGGCTCGGTGCACAGGCGCCAACACCGGAATGGGGCAGCATGGTGGCAGATGCGCTGGACTCCATTTATCTGGCGCCCTGGACTGTCGCGCTACCTGGTTTACTCATTTTCATCACTGTATTGTCGGTCAATCTGGTCGGTGATGGCTTGCGCAATGCGATGAAAAAACGGCGGGAAAACTGATGCAATTATTGGATATCCGCAATCTGACGCTGGAACTCGAGACCCCCGACGGTATCGTCCGGGCGGTTGACCGGGTCAACTTATCATTGCGTGAAGGCGAGATCCGCGGGTTAGTCGGTGAATCGGGTTCAGGAAAAAGTTTGATTGCTAAAGCAATTATGGGTGTATTGCATCAACGCTGGCACATATCCGCAGATCGCTTCAGCTGGTGCGGAGAAGACTTGTTGCGCCTCCCCTATCAGCGACAACGGCAGATTATCAGCCGGGATATTGCAATGATTTATCAGGAGCCCAGCCGAAGCATGGACCCGACAGCACCGGTCGGGGAGCAATTAGCAGAATCCATCCCTGACCACCGGCTTGAAGGGGTGTCCTGGTGGCAAAAAGGCTATTTCCGCCGTAAGAAAGCGATTAACTTGCTACACAAAGTCGGGATCCGCGACCATCAGGCAGTACTGAACAGTTACCCCTATCAGTTGTCAGAAGGTGTCTGTCAAAAAATTTCCATTGCCATGGCGATTGCGAAAGATCCGAAACTTCTGATTGCCGATGAGCCGACAACGGCGCTGGAAAGTACCACTCAAGCGCAATTATTCCGTTTGCTGGCCAGTTTTAATCAGCTGAAAGGCACTTCTATTTTGCTGATCAGCCACGAGCTGGAAACCGTTGCTAAAAACACCGATACCGTCAGCGTGTCGTATTGCGGTCAGTTAGTCGAAGCTGGTGAAACCGCTGAGTTACTGAAAAACCCCCGCCATCCTTACACCGATGCGCTGATCCGCAGCGTACCGGAATTTCAGCCAGATTTAGGCTTTAAGCAACAACTATATGCCTTACACGGCAGTATTCCGACCTTACAGCATTTACCTATTGGCTGCCGTCTCGGGCCACGTTGTCCAAACGCGCGCAGAGAATGCGTTAAAACCCCGCAACTGGAACGCCAGCAAAATCATTTTTACAGCTGCCATTTTCCAATCCACAGGGGCTTAGCTGATGAGTGACTTAATCGAAGTCCGCAACCTGGGTAAAACTTACCGTAAAGCAACCGGTTTGTTTAAACACAAAGAAATCATAGCCTTACAGCAGGTCAGTTTTACTTTGCAAGCGGGTGAGACCTTAGCAGTTGTCGGTGAGACTGGTTCTGGCAAAAGTACGCTGGCTAAATTGTTAGTGGGTATTGAACAGCCGGACCAGGGGGAAATTCTCTATGCCGGCAATCAAATCAATTGCAGTGAATATCGAAAAACGAATCAGTTTATCCGTTATATTTTTCAGGATGCGGCCCGTTCGCTTAATCCGAATCAGAAAATAGCGGAGATCCTGCATGCTGTGCTGCGCTACAGCACGGTATTAAGTACAGAACAGCGTGAGCAAAAAATAAGTCAGACCTTACGCTTGCTTGGCTTACTGAACGAGCATGCCAATTATTATCCCCATATGTTTTCCGGTGGCCAGTTACAGCGTGTGGCGCAGGCCCGTGCGTTAATCCTTGATCCTAAGGTATTAATCCTCGATGAAGCACTGACGGCACTGGATCCTTCCCTGCGCGCTCAAATCGTCAATTTATTACTGGAACTGCAACAAAAGACTGGTATCGCTTATTTACTGATCACCAACCAGCTCCGGTTGGTACGACACTTTGCCGACCAAACCATGGTGCTACACCAGGGTCAGGTGCTGGAATATGGCCCCACAGCGCAAGTGTTTCAACAACCTAAACATGATTTCAGCCGCAAACTTATCGGTAGTGCACAATATTAATGCCCAAACCAGGCTATGCCCCCTGCCTTCAAGTCAGGTTTTAAATGCGATAAAAAAAGCCAGCTAATGCTGGCTTTGTTGTTTCTAAGAAGCTGCAACGGCTTACTGTTGTTCAGTCGCAGCAGTCAGCACCGAAAGATTGCGGCTGATCTCAGCGCGGTCGCGCAGCGCTTTTTGCACGATTGCAAAGTGAGACTGACTCAGCTGATTAGCCAGATTGTCCAGCTCCGCCTGAGACGGCTCGCCTTGCGCAGGAACCTCTGTCACTTTACTGACCAAGACAATTGCAGCATCACCACTTTGCAGTTTGGTGCTGCCTGAGGTCACAGGTTTTTCTTTGGTTGGTTTGGCCAGTTCAAAAGCTTTAGTGCGGATTTGAGCATCCAGACTGCCACCAAAACGCGGTGTTGCCACCGATTTTTCCAGTGTCAGCTGATTCGCCGCAACAAGTTCACTAATCGCTTTGCCACTTTGCAGTTCTGTCAGCAGTGTGTTGGCTTTTTCCTCAGCCAGAATAGCCGCTTGTTCAGCCACATAAGCGGTTTGAACTTCTGCTTTTACTTCGTCAAAAGATTTGTTTTTCGCCGGCAGGTGTTCGACCAGGCGAGCCACAACAACATGCTGCGGTGACACTTCAAGCACTTCACTGTTCGTGCCAGCACTGATGAAATCCGCATTAAACACTGTATCCAGTACTTTCGGTGCATTTAACGCTTCAGGAGCTGTGGCACGGCTAAATAAAGCCGCATTCTGCACCTTAACACCAACAGCTGTAGCAGCCTCTTCCAGGTTATCTGCGACTTCGAAACTGACTTCTGCCAGCTTTTGCTGCAGCTCAGCAAACTTCTCTGCTGATTTTTCTGCTTTGACTGCCGCAATAATACTGTCTTTCACTTCGTCCAGCGTTTTCACTTTCGCCGCTTCGATGTCAGTCAGTTTAATAATGTGGTAGCCAAAAGAGGTTTTTACCACAGCAGATACATCGCCGGTTTTCGCCAGCGCATATGCGGCAGCTTCAAATTCAGGCTCCATCACACCTTTGGTGATGAAATCCAAATCACCGCCATTTTCTGCGGACACTGTATCTGAGGAGTGTTGTTTTGCTAATGTCGCGAAATCAGCCCCACCCTGCACTTCCTTCAGCAGTGCTTCAGCCTTCGCTTTCACCTCTGAGTTATCATCTGCAGACTCCAGCAGAATATGCGATACACGGCGGCGCTCTTCGCCCTGATAACGGCTTTGGTTCGCATCATAATAGGCTTTCACGTCAGCATCGCTGACCTGAATATCCTTGGCTAAATCAGCAGCTTTGAGTTCGACGTATTGCACAGCAACCTGCTCTGGAGTGGCATAACGCGCCTGGTTTTGTTGGTACCAGGTATTGAGCTGGCTATCGTCAAATTTAACGTTCTTCGCCTGCTCTGCAGCTTTGACCAGAGCGAATTCGATATCACGGGTTTGTTGTTGTAGCGTCATCAGATTTTTCATTTCACCCGGCAGGGCAAAATCAGAACCGGCTAAACCAACCAGTAACTGATTGCGGCTGTATTGTTCGCGTAACATATCGCGCAGCTGGTTTGCAGTCAGATTACTCTGGCGTAAAACCGCCTGATAACGCTCTTTGTTGTAGACGCCATCGACCTGAAACTCAGGCATTTTGACGATAGCGTCGAGCAAAAACTGATCGCTGATGGCGATACCAAAGTTGGCTGTTTGTTGTTTAATCAGTGTTTCGTCGATCAGGCGTTCTAACACCTGATTACGGAAGTTATTCATGTAGTTGGTATCGGCTGCCAGGCTGGCAAACATCTCACCAAATTGCTGCTCCATCCGAGCGCGTTCGCTCTGATAACTTTGTTCAAACTTGGCGCGGGTGATTTCTTCGCCATTGACCACGGCCACTGGCTGATCGGTGCTATTTCCGAAATAGCTGCTGACGCCTGATACTGCAAACGTCAGGATTACGAGGCCCAGCACGACCTGAGCGATAATGCCCTGCGAACCTTCTCTGATCTTTTCTAACATGCTTAGTTTATCTCTATTAGCTGCAATAGCTGGCTTAAAAAAAAAGCGCATCTTATCAGATGCGCCTTTTTTATTGAAGCTGTGAAGGAACTGTTACTACCTAAGCTGATTGTCACTAAACGACATTTACTACAGGCACGGGTTCCTTCGAGCCCGAATCACTTACCCGGCGCGCCGGATCAGCGTTTCTTAGTTCACGCTGTCTTTTAACGCTTTGCCTGGCTTGAAAGATGGGATCTTCGCAGAAGCGATTTGGATCGTTTCGCCAGTTTGTGGGTTACGGCCAGTACGTGCTGCACGCTCGCGTACTGCGAAAGTACCGAAACCAACCAGCGCAACTGAGTCACCTTCCTTTAAAGCTTCAGTAACGGCTTCGATGAACGCGTCAAGAGAACGACCCGCTGCCGCTTTAGAAATGTCTGCACCAGCAGCAATTTTGTCGATAAGTTGAGACTTGTTCACAATATCATCCCCTTCAATTGTTATTATTTTCTACAACCAGATTTAAAGTACATTCTTGTGTTCGGCCTTTGTTATATCAAGCTGGTTTCCCGCTTGCAAGCACAAATCCAAGGGTCCTGAAAAATTCTTGGTGTCTCGCCAGCCCTTGTCCGACAAGGGCTGCACCGAAACTGCCCCTAAATTAGCACAGCCTGAGCTTTTGAAAAGCCCCTAAACCGGATTTTTTTGGCTTTTTTTGGCTCTTGTGCTCTTTTTTTCTTCAGTGATCACAGACATACCGGTCGGCGGCTCCTGTAAAGCCAGTTCCAGCACCTCATCTATCCATTTTACCGGACAAA
>CBFGPY010000050.1:0-9412 GCA_965650755.1 uncultured Chromatiaceae bacterium
CTGTCATCCTTACTGGCAAGAGCAATAGCAAAATTTCTCGCCACATCAATGCGCTGTGATTTAGTAAAATGTGGGTCCATTTCATAACGCGCCCAGACCGCCAGCGCCTGATCCGGCTTTTTCCACACCAGCTTTTTCAGGCCAAAGGTCAGGATCTCGCGCTCCCACGGGTGTTTCAGCGGCAGAAATTTTTGCCGGCTGACCAGGGCGGGTTCTTCCAGCACTTGTTTCCACTTGTCACCGAGGTACTGCAGTTTGGCCGGTAATAAAGTGCGCAGATAAGGAATAATGCGATCATCACCGCCATCGGCGGCTTTGACTAATCGCGCCCAGACGACTTCCGGCGTACGTTGCCCGGCTTTTTGCCAGCGTTTAAACAGCGGGTCGCACTCTTTTGGTAAAGACTCGCCGTCCAGCCATAAATGTGTGACCTCAGGCCAGACCGATGCCGGCGGTTCATTCAGCAGACGTAATTGCAACGCTGTGCAGTCGAGTACTGTGTCAGTGCCCATTTGATAATGTTTCAAAAATGGCTGCGTCAGCTGTACACCCGCGAGGTATAACAGCCAGCGTTTTTTCAGCGGCCATTCCAGCGGCGTACCTTTATATTGTTGCAGGAACTTTTGTACCGCCTCAGTATTGCCTAAAGTCCGACTGACATACTCCAGCTCGATATAAGGTTTCAGCGGGTACGCATGTAAATCGCGCAGCATCTTTTCCGCCTGCGCCAGCGGCACTTTGTGAATTTTTTTCTCTGCCTGCAGAAAACGTTCGCGCAATACGGCGTCTGACGGCGCGGCCAATGCGGGGGCCACAGCACCGCACCACAAAACCAACACTGCCAACCCGGACTTCAATTGCCCCATGTTTCGAAAATCCACCTATAGTTAGTTGGTTGTCGCTGGCCGATTCAAACGCTCGTTTAAATAACGGTTGAATTTTTTCCTGAACCGCGACACACTGCTTGCGCACAAGACTCATCTGACCTGTTGCGACGATCTCAAAAAAGTATCTGTCACCTACGCGACGAAGGAGAACATCCATGATCTACCAGAGTTCCAGCATTACCGTGCAATACATTGCGGACGGTATTGCCGAGTTTACCTTTAACGCGGCCGGCTCGGTCAATAAATTCGACCAGCAAACGCTGGCGGACTGCCGCGCGGCCCTCGACATTCTGCACAAAGACAGCGCTTTAAAAGGCCTGATTTACAGCAGCGGCAAAGACGCCTTTATTGTCGGCGCAGACATTACTGAATTCCTTGGCACCTTCCAACAAGCAGAAGAACAACTGGTGCCGTGGATTAAACAAGCGTCAGACGTGTTTGACCTGGCAGAAGATTTACCGGTTCCAACCGTTTGCGCTATTAAAGGCTTCGCCCTTGGCGGCGGCTGTGAATGGACCTTAACCGCCGACTACCGTGTTGCTGACACTACCACCAAAATCGGTTTGCCGGAAGTGAAGCTCGGTCTGATGCCAGGCTTTGGCGGCACTGCCCGCCTGCCGCGTATCGTCGGTGCTGACACTGCAATGGAGTGGATCACCACCGGCAAAGAGCGCGGTGCGGAACAAGCGTTAAAAGAAGGCGCTGTCGACGCTGTCGTCGCGCCGGATAAATTAAAAGCAGCGGCCTTGTCGATGGTACAAGACGCCATCGCCGGCAAACTGAACTGGCGGAAAAAACGTCAGGCCAAATTAGAGCCGCTGAAACTGAACAAAACCGAAGCCATCATGAGCTTCAGCACTGCCAAAGGTATGGTGTTCGCTCAAGCCGGTAAACACTACCCGGCGCCAATGCTGGCAGTAGAAACCATTGAAAAAGCCGCCCGTTTAGACCGCGCTGGCGCTGTAGCGTTGGAAAACGCCGGTTTTGCCAAGCTGGCGAAAACCACAGCGGCTACTGCACAAATCGGCTTGTTCCTGAACGACCAACTGATCAAAGCCAAAGCCAAACAAGCCGCTAAAACCGCGAAAAAAGCTATCAACAAAGCGGCGGTGCTGGGTGCCGGCATTATGGGCGGTGGTATTTGTTATCAAAGCGCCTCCAAAGGCGTGCCTGTCGTGATGAAAGACATCAACGACAAAGCACTGGAACTGGGCATGGGCGAAGCCATTAAGCTGTTAGGCAAGCAGGTGGAGCGGAAAAAACTCGATGCTGCCGGCATGGCGAAAGTCGTTGCTTCTATCCAGCCAACGCTGTCACTGGAACCGGTGAAAACTGTCGATATAGTGGTTGAAGCCGTGGTCGAAAACCCGAAAGTCAAAGGCGCAGTGCTGAAGGAAATTGAAACTGTCGTGGCTGCGGATGCCATTATCACGTCAAACACTTCAACTATTTCGATTAATGCATTGGCTGCCAACCTGACCGACCCAAGCCGGTTCTGTGGTATGCACTTCTTTAACCCGGTGCACCAAATGCCGCTGGTCGAAGTCATTCGTGGCAAAGACACTTCAGACGAAACTGTCGCTGCCGTAGTGGCTTATGCCGCCAAAATGGGCAAATCGCCGATTGTTGTCAACGACTGCCCGGGCTTCTATGTCAACCGCGTGTTATTCCCGTATTTCGCCGGTTTCTCGAAATTACTACTCGATGGCGCGAGCTTCGCGCAAATCGACAAGGTGATGGAAAAACAATTCGGCTGGCCGATGGGCCCGGCTTATTTGCTGGACGTAGTGGGCCTCGATACCGCGCATCATTGTACTGACGTGATGGCTGACGGCTTCCCGACCCGGATGGCGAAACTCGCCAACGACCCGGTCAGCGTGATGTATGCCGCCAATCGCTATGGCCAGAAAAACGGTTTGGGTTTCTACGCTTACAGCAAAGACGCCAAAGGCAAACCGAAAAAAGATCTGGACCCGGCTTCATCTGCGCTGCTGGCCGGTGTTACCGCCGCGCCGCGTGAATTCAGCGCCGACGAAATCATCGCCCGCACTATGATCCCGATGATTAACGAAGCGATTCGCTGTCTGGAAGAAGGCATTGTGGCAACTGCTGCTGAAGCCGACATGGGCCTGATTTATGGCTTAGGTTTCCCTCCGTTCCGCGGCGGTCCGCTGCGTTATGCAGATACCATGGGCCTCGCTAACTTCGTGGCACTGGCCGACCAATACGCCGACCTGGGTGAAATCTATCAGGTCACAGACAAAACCCGCGCCATGGCTCAGAGCGGCCAGGTGTTTTATCCGGTTTAATGGCGGAGAACTTAAAAATGAAACAAGCCGTTATTGTTGATTGTATCCGTACGCCGATGGGCCGTTCCAAGGCCGGTATTTTCCGTAACGTACGGGCGGAAGAACTGTCTGCTTATGTGATGCGCGGCATTCTGGAGCGTAATCCGGGCCTGGCACCGGAAGAAATTGATGACGTGATCTGGGGCTGCGTACAGCAAACGCTGGAACAAGGTTTTAACGTGGCGCGTAATGCCGCGTTATTGGCCGGTATTCCGCATTCTGTGCCTGCCGTCACCGTCAACCGTCTGTGTGGCTCTTCGATGCAAGCGCTGCACGATGCAGTGCGCTCTATTCAGTGTGGTATGGGTGAAGTGTATTTAATCGGCGGCGTCGAGCACATGGGCCATGTGCCGATGACGCACGGTGTGGATTTTCATCCTGGTTTGGGTGTTTCCGTCGCTAAAGCCGCCGGTATGATGGGTTTAACCGCTGAACTCTTAGGTAAAATGCATGGCATCAGCCGCCAGCAACAAGACGAGTTTGGTGCGCGTTCACATCGCCTCGCACATGAAGCCACGCTGCAAGGCCGTTTTAAAGCGGAAATTCTGCCGGCCTTAGGCCATGACGCCGATGGCGTGCTGAAACTGTTTGATTATGACGAAGTGATCCGCCCGGAAACCACAGTCGAAAGCCTGGCCGCACTGCGCCCGGTGTTTGACCCGGCCAACGGCACTGTCACTGCCGGTACATCTTCGGCGCTGTCAGACGGCGCTTCCGCCATGCTGGTAATGAGCGAAGACAAAGCCAAAGCTTTAGGCCTGAAGATCCGCGCCCGCGTCATTGGCATGGGTGTGGCTGGTTGTGACCCGTCAATCATGGGTTATGGCCCGGTACCAGCGTCGAAAAAGGCGTTAAAAGCTGCGGGCCTCGACATCAGCCAAATCGACTTTTTTGAGCTGAACGAAGCTTTTGCTGCCCAGGCACTGCCAGTGATGAAAGATTTAGGCCTGCTCGAAGTGATGGACACGAAAGTGAACCTCAATGGCGGTGCTATTGCACTGGGTCACCCGCTCGGCTGTTCCGGCTCACGCATTTCCACCACGCTGATTAACGTGCTGGAAAGCAAAGATGCGAAATATGGCCTGGCGACTATGTGTATTGGTCTGGGTCAAGGCATTGCCACAGTGTTTGAACGCGTCGAATAACGCCAATTGAACCTGATGACAAAGGCAGCTGCGGCTGCCTTTGTTTTTGGCTGATATTTGAAATCAACCAGCCACATCGTTACGATACAGCCTGTTCATGCTACCGGAGTTTTGCTGATGTCCCCTGCTGCTGATTTGTTTGCCGATGCCGACCAGCAACTCGATACTTTGGGCCTGCGTTGCCCTGAACCTGTGATGATGACCCGGCTGACCATCCGGAAAATGCAGGCCGGTGAAACCTTACTGATCATCGCCGATGACCCGGCGACAACCCGTGATATTCCGGCGTTCTGCCGTTTTATGGATCACGAATTAATTGCCAGTGATACCAGTGCCTTGCCTTATCGTTATCTGCTGAAAAAAAACGCAAACTGACATTGTGTTTTCCGGCGGCATGCTTCAATACTGGGAGCATTCTTTGCCAAAGGAACAGCTGTAGTGCCCATTTCCACTGCCGGTCTGGCTGAAGCATTAACGGTTGAGCAAAACCGTCGTCGTTACATTCTGCTGTTTGTCAGCTACATCACCTCGGCCATTATGCTGGTGCTGGGCTTGCGGCATTTGTTCAGCGAAGACTATCTGCTGCAATTTATCCTGTTTGGCTGCGCCTTTAGCTTTTTACTCAATGCCGCCTGGTTTCACGCCAGTCAGCAGCTGGAAACAGCTTGTCTGATTGAAGGCGTGTTAGTGTCAGCCTTTGTGGTTGGGCTGGTGGTGCATGGTGGTTTTGAACAAACCGCGCTGTTTTGGGTGTTTCCGTTTCCGCCGATTTTGTATGGGTTGTTAGGTCGCAAACGCGGCACTATCCTCAATCTGACCCTTTTGGCGATTCTGGCGCTGGTGCTGTATGGCCCGGCGCTGGGCCAGGCGCAATACCGGGTCGCGGAAAGCAGCCGTTTTCTGGCGTCTTTACTAACGTTGATCCTGGCCTGCGGCATTAATGAACACTTTCGCGAGCGCAGCCATCACAGTATGGATTTGCTGCAGCGCAGCAAAGACAATCAGGCCAACACCGATGCGTTAACAGGCCTCGCCAACCGGCGTTTTCTTGACCAGAGCATGCCGCAGTATCTGCAGCAACAACCTGAATTGTTGTTACCGATGGCGCTGATCCTGGTCGATTTGGACCACTTCAAACACATCAATGACAGCTTTGGCCATGCCGAAGGTGACAAAGTGCTGCAGCAAATCGCCCGGTTATTCCGTGGCAAATTGCGCCAGCCTGATATCGCCTGCCGTTACGGCGGTGAAGAGTTTTTATTGATGTTGCCACATACACAGCTGAGTGACGCGGCCCGCGTCGCAGAGAAAATCCGTCAGGCTGTGGCGCAGCAACGCTTTTTACCCCAACACCCGGAGCTGGTGATCACCTGTAGTTTTGGCGTCGCAGTGCTGAGCAGCAGCGACGATTTTGACGAAGCGCTGCGCCAAGCGGACCAGCTGATGTATCAGGCCAAAGCCGACGGCCGCAATCTGGTGCGCAGCTAAGCGCCTAAGATTTCTGCCAAAAAACCTGCAATAAACGCTTGCGTCTGACGTTACGTCAGGCTGCAGACTGCCCGCCGAACAGGAGTCAGCTATGTCCACTTACAGCATCAGCCAACTTGCCGCGATTGCCGGTGTCAGCGTACGCACCCTGCATCATTATGATGCGATCGGACTGCTGCAACCGGCCGGACGCAGCAATGGTGGCTATCGGCTGTACAACCAACAGCAGGTGCTGCAATTGCAGCAAATCCTGATGTTCCGCGAGTTGGAATATCCGCTGGCACAAATCCAGCAAATCATGCAAACGCCGGACTACGACCTGACCCACTGTTTACGTCAGCAACAGCAGCTGCTGGCCGGGCGGATCGCACATCTGCAACGGCTGCAAAGCATGCTGGATTTTACTATCCAACAGCAGGAGTGTTCATCGATGACCACGTCTACCCAGTTATTTAATCAATTCAGCCAGGCCACTTTACGCGAAGAAGCCGCCCAACGTTGGGGCGAAGCGGAGATCCGCCAGAGCGAACAACAACTGGCACAGTTAAGCGCGGAACAACAGCAGCAATTGGCGCAGGAAGGTGAACAAATCGCCCGGGGCTTAGCAAAGTGTCTGCATTTACCGGCAGATGCCGCCGAAGTGCAGTTATGGGCAGTGCGCCAGCATCAGTGGCTGCAGCAATACGGGCCTTGCCCGCTGCAGCGTCTGGTGATGCTCGGCGATTTATACGTCAGCGATGCGCGTTTTCAGGCTTATTACGACAGATTCGGCGCCGGTACGGCGGTCTTATTGCGTGACGCCCTGCATTGGTACGCCGCCAGTCAACTGGCTTGATCAGATGATAACGGCGATGCCTGACGAAAGCGGTGCTGAAAACTGCGGCTGACCGGCAACGGCTCCGCCACGCCATGCAGATAAGCCCACATTTGTTCGGCATCGCCGGTACGCACATGGTCGAGTTGGGCGATATTGATGATAAGACTGCGGTGAATTTGCCAGAATAACGCCGGATCCAGCTGGCGCAACAGCAGGTGCATCGGCTGACGCAACAAGGCGGTCCGATCCGCCAGCACCACTTCGATATAACGGCCACAGGCACGAAAATAGCGAATTTGATCAACAGGTTGCAGCCAGATTTTATAGCCGGTCTGCAGCTTCAGCCGTTGCACCGGCGCCTCGCTGACCGCGATAGTCTGCGTCAGCTGCAACTGTTGCTGCAACCGGCTGATACATTGCTGCAAACGCGCATCGGAATAAGGCTTCAGCAAATAATCCACTGCGCCTTTATCAAAAGCTTTGACCGCATACTGGTCATAAGCCGTGACAAATACCAACTGGCAAGGCTGCTGGGTTAAAAAGGCCACATCAATGCCACTGAGCGCGCCCATCTGGATATCGAGGAAAGCCACGTCCGGCTGCAACTGTTCCAACGCCTGCAAAGCGCTGTGACCGTCGCGGCATAACGCGACAATCTCGGCTTGTGGCCAGAATTTTTGCAATTTCAGCTGCAGGCTCTGCAGCAAGATTTCTTCATCTTCAGCGATGAGGACTCTGACCACGCGCCACCTCCTCCGCTGTCATCACCCGCCAGGGGCTGCGCACTGTGGCACAGGTTTGTTGGCCGGCCTGAGTTTCCAGACAAAACTGCGCATCGGCACCATAAGCCGCAGCCAGTCGAGCCCGCAAATTGCGCAGGCCAGTCCCAGCCTGATGATGGCTCGGCTGTGCTGCACTGTCGCAAACCTGCAGCACCAGCTGCTGTTGTTCGCGGAAAGCCCGCAACGTCAAAAGGCCAGTGCCACTGGTTTTTTCCAGCCCATGTTTAATGGCGTTTTCTACCAGCGATAACAACGCCATCGGTAACACCGCCACATGGCGACATTCGGCGTCGATATCCAGCTGATACTGAAAACGACCGGCGAAACGGATTTGCTGGATTTGCAGATAACGTTCAATGATGCCGAGTTCCGCCTCCAGCGTTATAAAGGTCTGGCGAAATTGCGGAATACTGTCACGTAAATACGCAGTCAGTTGTTCCAGCAATAACTTGGCTTTGTCCGGGTCCAGGTCAATCAGATTGTGCAGATTGGCCAGCGTGTTAAAGAAAAAATGCGGTTCGAGCTGCGCCTGTAACAGATGCAGCTCGGCCTCCAGCCGATCTCTGGCTGCCGTTGTGGCGTCCACCGCCGCCGTCAGCGCATGTAACCTGGGACTGATCACCCGCTGTTTCAGGTAAAACGCCAGCAATAACAACCAGCTGGCCGACACCATAAAATTCAGCATGTACAACAGGCCTTCGGCGATTTTATCCCGCTGATACCAGTCAAACACACCGGCACAAAGTATAAAGGCCAGCAGATAAGTGCCAAGCACCAGATACAGCAGGCGGCGGCCAGACACAGTGGCGGTCTGTGGCTCCATCAGCCACAGATAAAGGCCTAACATGCTCAGTGTGAGGCTGTTGTACAGCAGCGCATATTCACGCCAGTGCAGCAGTAACACGGCCAGATCACCGGCCAGATGATTGGTGGTAGTCAGGCTGTTAAGCAGCGCACACAGCGTGTTAAAACCGCAGATCAGCAGCAGGTCACTAAGCCGCACCAGCTGCAGGCGCTGACGCAACGCCTGCAGCCCAGGGATGGTTGTGCCGGCTGCTGCTGTCATCGACAACCTCCCGCCGGCAGGCTCCGTGTCAGATCAGAACTGATAGCTAAACTGCAGCGCATAATAACGTCCAATGGTATCAAACAGACCTGCAGTGTACCCCATTTCCCAGCTGGCGCCGCCAGTACTGGCGCCCGGCACTTGTGGCGTGCCGCGGTCGGTCAGATTCGACACCAGCAGGTCGACGCTGGCAGCCTCACTGATGGCGTAACTGACGCCGGCATCGAGATACCACAACGCGTCAGTCTGCGACACCTGATACTCCTCGGCTTTGCGGCTTGGATTAGGTTTCTGCGCGCCAACATAATGCCCGGTCAGCCGCAGCGACACCGGCGCCAAATCCAGCGTCAGTGTGTTGCGGCCCCGCCAGGTCGGATAAGCCATGCCGCCCAGCGTTTCCAGCACTTTGGCCGATGGGTCAGACTGCAGCTTACGTTCCAGCAGCCGGCCCCAGTTGGCGGCAAACTTCAGCATAGTGCCTTCTGGTAAATAACTGCTGCTGAGCGGGAACTGATAATCCAGCGCATAATCCACGCCACGGGTGCTGTGCCGCGCCAGATTCAGATAACTCAGATTCAGCTGCATATAACCGTCTTTGCGTTCGATCAGCTGGCAGAACACAGAGTCCAGTGACGAACCGTCAATACAGTTCGGATACACCTGGTCCCATGGCAAAGTGCCGATTTTATCCTGCAGATTTATGTCCCAGAAATCGACGGTCAAATTGAGATTTTCCGCAAACTGCGGCGACCAGACCAGTCCGCCGGTAAAGGTATAGGCCCGCTCTACTTCCAGCGCCGGATTGCCTTGGGTCAGGATCAACGCGTCGTTGTAATAATTCGGCGGATTACTCAGGCCCAGTTTGTTGCAGTTGTCCTG
>CBFGPY010000051.1:0-9397 GCA_965650755.1 uncultured Chromatiaceae bacterium
TTATGCAGTCAGAGCGGCTGGAAGCTTGCCTGCATCAGCTGCAGGCACTTGGCGCTTCTATCGCGCTGGATGATTTTGGTACCGGCTATTCGTCGTTAAGCCGGTTAAAAGAACTGCCGCTGAATTGCCTGAAAATCGACCGGGCTTTTGTGGCGCATATGAATAACGACAGCCGCAGTGCCCAGATAGTCCAGGCGATTTGCGCGCTGGCGCATGCGCTGGATCTGGTGCTGGTCGCTGAAGGCGTTGAAACGCATGAACAGCTGGCGGCGCTGCAACAGATGGGTTGCCAGCGCATTCAGGGTTATCTGATTGCCAAACCACTGCCAGTGGACCAGCTGCGGCTGCTGTTGCAACATGGTGTGCAACTGCACTGAGTCAATCCGGTTTTGACAGGGCTGCCCGGACAGATACACTGAACTGCAACAACCCCTGGCAAAAGGGAGAAACTGATGGGTAAGTGGATAGCCGGCTTTTGTTTTCTGTGCAGCGCCGGAGCTGCTGCTGCCGAGCTGATGTTGCTGTCTGCCTTGCCGGTCCAGTTATTTGAGCATGCAACACCTGGTTATGCGCCGGTTATCATGGTGCAGCAGGTGCTGAAGTTTTATCCCGCCCCTTATAAAATCGAATCTGTGAGTCTGAACCGGGCTTTTGCCGAGCTGCAAAGCCGACCCGGCGCTTGTGTGGTTGGTGTGCGTAAAACAGCACAGCGACAACGGGATTTTTTATTCAGTAAGCCTTATATCATCGCGCCGGACATCCGGTTAATGGTGAAAACCGGCTCGCCCTGGGTTGGACGGTTAAAAGCGCTGCAGGACAAAGACGGCCGGGTCAGTCTGCAACAGTTGCTGGCGCTGACCAATCCGCCGGTGCTGGTCAGCGAAGACGGCCGGAGTTATGGCGTGGCGATGGACCCGATCCTTACCGGGTACCGGCGGCAGAATCCGGCTTATGTCAAAACCGCCAAAGTGTCGCGCTTTGGCGATACCATACCGATGTTGCAAAAAGGCTATGCCGATCTGGTGCTGGAGTATCCGGCCGCCTTAAACAAAGCCGAACTGGCGGCGCTGCAAAGTTTTCGCATCAAAGAAGCCGACCCTTATGCACTGGCCTATTTCGCCTGCAAAAGGGATGCTGAAACTGCAGCTGTCCTGCAACAACTGGACAGTGCGATTTTGCAATTTAGCCGGCAGCCGGAATTTAAACAGCTGTTGCTGGATATTTATGACCCGTTGGAGCGCGATCAGGTCTGGCAAGTCTGGCAGGCACTGAGCAGCCGGGATTAAGAGCAAAAACAGGGCCCGAAGGCCCTGCACAGAGTGGGCAGTTGAAATTACTGACAGCTGCCGTTGTTTTTCCACACGTCCCACTGACCGGATTTCTGCGCCGGATTTTCTCCTTGCGTCCACCATTTCGCGGTGTATTTCACCCCCTGATGCGCCACGCTGTTGCCGGCCACATAGATACCGCTGGCGGACCAGGTGGGCAGGCCGCTGCAGCCGGTGTTAGAGCCACCGGACACTGTCAGCGTCTGGCTGCTGCTGTGGCTTAAGCCTTCGGTGTCTTTGACGGTCAGCGTTACAGTGTAACTACCATCGGCGGCATAAGTATGAGTCGGCGCATTGGCGCTGGAGCTGTTGCCATCGCCCAAAGTCCAGCTGCTGGAAACGACTGCTTTGTCGTCGGTCGACTGATTGGTCAGTGTCACAGTGCGGCCGTTAATCGCGGCGCTGAACTTCGCCACCGGTGCCTGATTCTGGCCAGTGCCGCCGCCGTCACAACCGCCGGCCAGGTAATCATAAGCCGCTTTGGCATTGATGATGCCAAAGCCAAAATTGACGTCGCGGCCGGTGGTGCCTTTATCCACGGCGGTTTTGTTCAGTGCATTACGGATTTGTGTGTTACTGCACTGCGGATAATGACTCCACACCAGCGCTGCGACACCGGACACATGCGGTGTCGCCATCGAAGTGCCGCTGATAGATTTATAGCCGCCGTCGCGCCAGGTCGAATTGACACCGACGCCAGGCGCGGCGATTTCCACCTGATTGTTATACTGCGAGAAACTGGCTTTGGCGCCGCTGCTGTCGACCGCAGCGACCGACACTACGGCCTCATATGACGCCGGATAAGACAAAGTGCTGTTGCCGGCGTTACCGGCTGCGGCGATATGCAGCATACCCGCGGCATAACTCTGGGCAAATGCATTGCGTTCGGCGGTGGATTGACCGCTGCCGCCAAGGCTCATACTGGTGACATTGGCGCCTGCGGCCTGACACTGGCCGATGGCCGCAATCAGATCTGAGCCATAGGCCCAGTTGCCGGCATTATTAAACACTTTGACGATATGCAGCTTGAGCTGGCCATTGCGATTAACGCCGACAACCCCCTGATTGTTGCCGCCCACCGCGGCAATGGTGCCGGCGACATGGGTGCCATGCCCATTGCCGTCTTCGTACCAGTTGCCGGTGTCGTTGCTGCCATAACCATCGTCACCGGTGACACCGCTGTTGATCAGGTCCGGATGATTCAGCGTATAGCCGGTATCCAGGATACAGACCTTGCGGTTACTGACCAGGTTGTCCGGTACCTGTAGTGCTTTGACCATCTCAATGCCATAAGGGGTGGATTCGGCCAGCAGATAGCGGATCGGGTCTTCCTCTACCAACGTCACTTGCGGATTGGCTTTTACTTTTTGCAGTTGCTCTGGTGTCAGTTCAACGCTGATAAGGTTTTGTTCCGGTACTGTCAGCTTAGGTTCCAGTTGCAAAGCACCGGCGAATTGCGCCAGGCGTTGTGCTGCCTGTTGCTGGATTTGCCGGGCACCGGCACCTTCGAGTTTGGCACCGGCTTTAAGTACCACAATATAACGGCTGCTTTGTGCTGGTGCAGTTTGCGCTGTGACTGTGGTGCCGCACATGGCGATCAGAACTGCCAGTGCACAAAGACTGAGTGGGCGAGAAAGCGCTTTGCCCGGCTGTAAGGCGCGCTGCGTATTGTTGGATGTCATCTTGTTGCTTCCTGTGGAGAACCATTGTTGTTATTTGTCGGTGTGTTGTGCAGCTCCAGCCATCATTACGCCGCGATGACAACGCTGTCGGTGCGCAGTTAAAGCAACAAAACTGTCATCAGGCAGCTTGATATCCGCAGGATAAATTTTGAATAAATGCTGGATTTAGCAGCGGTTAAATTAGAGAATTTTCTAAGTGGATGAAAAACATCAACAGCCCTTAGAGCACCATATAGTTTAAAAAAGCGGCAGCAGCGATAAGCAGAATGGTCGCAGGCAAGGCAGATTTTTGAAGCTTTAGTGGTTCTAAAGCGAGAAAATTTAACGCCGCATGCGGCCATTCTGCTATCGCCCGTCCGGGAGCGCCTGCAATTGCCTCATGCGGCGTTGCCACAGCTCGAAAGAGCACCACTATTCCTTCGCCGTGTCGCCTTGCCTGAGGCAATTTCAGGCTGCTCTGCTGTTCGCTTATTAAACTATATGGTGCTCTAGTGGCGGAAATAACGACAAATTTTTAATGGCTTTACTGGTAACTGCAGTGGTGGCTGCTAATTTTGCCAGAAGCGTACGGAAAACTACTGTGGCAAGTCCACACAATCAGGGTAGATGTTGAGACTGATGTATGAATGAAATGACGCGCTTAGATACCATTGCCGAGTATTCGCTGCAGGTGGCGGACGAAGACCCGAGCCTGAATCAGTTATTGGCAGCGCTGGCGCAATTATTTGATGCCCCTATCGCGCTGGTCAGTCTGATTGGCGCGGATTTCCAGTTTTTTAAAGCCCGCTATGGTCTGGGGGCAGATCGGACCCGGCTGGAAGATGCCTTTTGTGCCCATGTAGTGGCGCAAGACGCACCACTGGTGGTGGAGGATGCCAGCAGGCATGCTGATTTTCAGCATAACCCGCTGGTCACCGGTGCGCCGCATATCCGCTTTTATGCCGGTGTGCCATTGGCGCTGAATCAGGTGCCGGTCGGTGCCGTCTGTGTGATTGACCGCGTACCACGCAACATCAGTGCCGGGCAGCTGGCATTGCTGGAAAAAGTCAGTGCACACGTCTCTCACTACCTGACACTCTGGCATCAGCACAAACAGCTGGCTCGGGAACAGCGTTTGCTGGAGCAATCGCCGGCGGTGCTGATGCAATGGCGCAATTTGCATGGGCTGACACTGACGCATGTGTCCGGCAATATCGATACATTATTTGACCTGCCGGCTGAAGCTCTGCGGCAGAAACAGGCGATCTTTGAAGACTTTATCGTCCCTGCCAGTCTCAATGATTTTAATTTCCTGCTGAGTAATCATCAGGCTGGGGTTGCCGCCGCGGAAGCGCATTTTCAGATCAAATCACCGAATCACAAGCTGTTTTGGGTCAAGCTGATTTCCCGCGCGTTTTTTAGCAGTGACGGCCGGCTTGATGCCATCCATGCGATGCTAATCGACCACACCGCCAATCGTTACACTGAAACCAAGCTGACGGAAACCAATCAGCAGATGCGGTTATTGCTGGATGCATCCGGCCTTGGTACCTGGGACTGGAACATTCAGTTGGACGTCAGCAAAGTGAACCGGCGCTGGTGTGAGATGCTGGGGCTGGATTATGAACTGTTTGATAACAGCAGTTTGTTCTGGCGTCAGTTGATTCATCCGGCCGACCAGGCCGGACTGGACGCTGAACTACAGCGCCATTTGGCCGGACAGACGCCGGTGTTTAATACGGTGTACCGGATGAAACATCAGGACGGCCATTGGGTCTGGATTGAAACTTACGGCAAGGTGGTGGAACGGGACAGCCAGCAGCAGCCGGTGCGCCTGGCCGGCACTCACCGCGACATCACAGTGAAAAAAGAAATGGCGCTGCTGGAAACCAAACAACGCCAACTGCTGAGTTTTATCAACAAAGCCCAGGCCATGTATCTGCGTAGCGGTAATTTGTCTGAAGCCTGCCGTGCAGTGCTGGCAGAATTGACGGAGATCGCCGACAGCCAGTTTGCTTTTATTGGTCAGATGCGCCTGCATAACGATAAAAATAGTCTTTTTATTCATGCCATTACCGAGATTTCCTGGAATGAGCGCAGCAGTCAGCTGGTCGAGTTATATCAGCAGGGGCAACTGTACTTTGACCGCTTCGATAACTTATTTGGCAAAGTGATCACCAGCCAGACGTTGGTCATCAGTAATGAGCCTGCCAGTCACCCGGCGGCCAAAGGCACGCCGGCGGGCCACCCGAAAATCTTCCGGTTTCTGGGGCTGCCGATCATGCTCAAAGACGGGTTAGTGGGGATGATAGGCCTTGCCAACAAATTGTCCGATTACACGCCGGCAGACGCGGCATTTTTACAGCCGCTGTGCGACGCGCTGGCCGGTTTGTTTTATGCAGTTGAGCAGGAACAGGCGCGAGTGCGGGCGGAAGAGCAGCTGAAGAATCTGGCGATGACAGACCCTTTAACCGGCATCCCGAACCGGCGCGCTTTTATCGAACATTGTGCCCGCTTAAAAAACAGTCCCACCGGCTATGTGCTGGCGATCCTCGACATCGACAATTTCAAAAGGGTCAACGACACCTACGGTCATGCGGTTGGCGATGAAGTGATCAGGCTGATTGGCCATAAATTGCAGTTTTGCCTGCGCTCAGACGACTACGGCGCCCGGCTTGGCGGTGAAGAATTCGCATTGCTGATTGAGCATACCGAAATTGATATGGCGCACCTGTTGCTGGAAAATCTGCGGATGGAGATCAGCGCTGAAGTGGTGCATACCGCAGAGGCAGATGTGTCTGTCACCGTCAGCATCGGGGCGCGCTATGTGCCAGCCGGTGAAGTGGAAGATTTGCACCGGCAAATGGCGGATGCCGACCTGGCTTTATACAAAGCCAAAGAAAATGGCCGGGATTGCCTGATGTGGTTTTAAGAACCGGATCTGACAGAAGATCCGGTCATCGGGAGGGTGATCGCACAAGCGTGATGCTTCAGGCTTTCAGATGCTGCTGAAAAAACGCCACTGTGCGTTGCCAGGCGAGTTCCGCTGCGGCTTTGTCGTAGCGCGGTGTGGTGTCGTTGTGAAAGCCGTGCTGAGTGTCCGGGTAGGTATAACTTTGCGCGGTTTTGCCGGCGGCTTTTAATGCGTCGTCGTAAGCTTTGGCACCGGCGTTGACCCGTTCGTCAGTGCTGGCGTAGTGGATCAGCAGCGGCGCTTTGATTTGCGCGACTTTCTCCAGCTCCCCTTGCCGGCCATAAAACGGCACTGCGGCGGCTAAAGTTGGTACTTCAGTGGCGAGGAAGTTGGCGATACCGCCGCCATAACAGAAACCAACCACACCGACCTTGCCATTGCCGCCTTGCAGCTTCTGCAGATAAGCCACGCTCTCAATAAAATCCTGCCGGGTTTTGGTTTGGTCGAGCTTGCCAAATAACTCACGGGCTTTGTCTTCATCACCCGGATAACCACCCAGTGTAAAGAGTGCGTCCGGCGCTAAGGCGATAAAACCGGCCTTGGCGAAGCGACGCGCCACATCTTCAATATGCGGATTTAAGCCGCGGTTCTCGTGCACGACCAGCACTACTGGTAAAGGCCCTGCGGCTTTGGCTGGCTTCACCAGATAACCGCGCACTGTGCCATTGCCATTTGGGCTTGGGAACTCGACAAAGCTGGCGGACAAGGTGTTGTCGTCCGGTTTCACCTGCTGGCCCAATGCATAATTAGGCGTTAAGGCTTCCAGAATCGATAACGCCGTGACGCCGGCGACGGCGAACTTGGCGGTGCCGGTCAAAAAGTCGCGCCGGCTGATATCGCCGTGTACATAACGATCGAATAAACGTAAGGTTTCCGGATGAAAATCTTTGGCGGTTTTACGCTCTGACATGTATAGGCTCCCGAAGCTGAGGCGGTTAAAAAGCCGCGGTGATGTGATCACGACAATGTATCGATTTTATATACTGCGCCAGCGCGGAAAATGTGCAAATGTTTTTGCCAATACCAGTGAATTATCAGCGCTGATAAATCTGATCAAAAATGCCGCCGTCGCCAAAATGTTCCGGCTGCACTTTGTCCCAACCGCCGAAACTTTGGATATCCACCAGCTTAATGGCCGGGAATTGCTTGGCATATTTGGCGGCAACTGCAGCATCGCGTGGACGGTAATAATGTTTCGCGGCGATTTCCTGGCCTTCTTTGCTGTACAGATACTGCAGATAATCAGTCGCAGCAGCAGTGCTGCCTTTGGCGTCGGTGTTTTTCTTCACCACGGCAACTGAAGGTTCAGCCAGCACTGATACTGAAGGCACGACGATTTCAACTTTGTCCGGGCCTAATTCATTCACCGCCAGAAAAGCTTCGTTTTCCCAGGATAACAACACGTCGCCAATTTCACGCTGGACAAAAGTAGTGGTTGAGCCGCGGGCGCCGGAATCCAGCACCGGCACGTGGGTATAGAGTTTGCTGACAAAGGCTTTGGCGCCTTCAGCTGTACCGGTGTTCTGTTGTGCCCAGGCCCAGGCCGCTAAGTAGTTCCAGCGCGCACCACCGGAAGTTTTTGGATTCGGCGTAATGACTTCGACGCCATCTTTAACCAAATCACCCCAGTCTTTGATGTTTTTCGGATTGCCTTTACGCACCAGAAACACGATGGTCGAAGTGTAAGGCGCGC
Source organism: uncultured Chromatiaceae bacterium (assembly GCA_965650755.1). Lineage (GTDB taxonomy): Bacteria > Pseudomonadota > Gammaproteobacteria > Enterobacterales > Alteromonadaceae > Pararheinheimera. The sequence continues at coordinate 7,657 of CBFGPY010000051.1, forward strand.
TGTTATTTGGCAAGGCGCTGACCCAGTTTTCCGGTAACAGTTTGCCGATGCGGGCGATAGGGTCAATGTCGCCGGCCAGCGCCAGCGTGGCGACGTCGGCTTTCAGGCCATCGATGATAGCGCGTGACTGACTGCCCGAGCCCCCGTGCGATTGTTCGATTTTGACGCTGTCACCGGTTTTCGCCAGATAATGTTTGGCAAAGGCCTGGTTATAGTCGCGATATAACTCGCGGGTCGGGTCGTAAGACACGTTCAGCAAAGTAATTTCTTTGGCTTCTGCCTGGCTGGCAACGGCCAGACTGGTCACCGCCAGTGAGGCGAAAACTGTGCCCAGCGCCAGAACTAGCGTAGCCATGTTGTGTGGTATACGGGACTTGCTCATATGTTGCTCCAGTGGAACCTGCGTTCCTTATTTCAGTATGTAGGCCCGGCGTTTTGGGCGCCGGGCCCCGTTGTTAAATCAGCTTAAAAATCAGCTTAAAATTCAGCTTTGACGCGCAGACCGATATTGCGTGGATCACCAACATGGCCATACACAGCACCGGAGTTACCGGCCTGAATGCTGAGGAAGCTTAAATAGTCTTCATCAAAGGCGTTGCGGGCATAAATCGATACGTCGGTGCCATTGTCAGTTCTGAAACCCAGGCGCAAATTGACCAGCGTTGAGGCTTCCACCATCAGGTATTTCGACACTGATGCATCTGAGTTCCAGTCTGAGCGGTAGCTCAAATCAGCCGCGCTGTACCATTCACCGGGGATGTTAAAAGAGTGACCGCTGACAGTGCCGCCCCAGCTGTATTCAGTGCCAAGCGAACCGGCGTTTTTCGACACGCCAGGTAAATCACGGCCTGACAAATCATAGGCGGCCGTGCCGGAGGCCAGCTCTTCCAGTGGTGGTGGGCCATTGCGGAACGAATCATATTGGCCGTCGGTGTAAGCGTAAGTGGCGTACACAGACCAGCTGTCCGTCAGCTGCGCGCGGCTGTCAAATTCAAAACCCCGCACGCTGACTTTTTCGATGTTGGCGAGATAACCACGTAAAGCGCCAGGGCCTGCATCAACTACGTTGGCCTGATAGTCGGTGACTTTGGTGTCATAGACCGCGAAGTTGGTGGTGAGGCGTCGCTCCAGCCATTGTGATTTCAGCCCCAGCTCGACTGTAGTGGATTTTTCCGGCTGCACTGTGGCGCTGACCAGTGACGGGTTACCGGCAGCGTCGGTTGGAATGCCGGCCGCATTAATACCACCGGATTTGTAACCACGGGCCCAGTTCAGATAGACCAGCTGGTCGTCGTTTAAGTCATAAGCAAGGTTTAATTGACCGGTTGGGCTCGAGTCGGAGAACTCGGCATAGTATTTCTGGTCGCGGGCAATACCGCGTTTTGCTGTAATCAGGGCCGCATCAGTAGTGGCGAGCCCGCCTTTGGCGACCTGGGTAAAGTCACCGGTTTTTTCTTCTTTGGTGTAACGGACACCCGGCGTGACGCGGAAATCTTCCGTGATATGCCAGGTCGCCTGGGCATAAGCGGCGTAAGAATCTGTGCTGGAGTACACGTCAGTATTCGAGGTGTAGCCATCAATCAGGTTCGACGGGACGCTAATTCCACCTGACAGGGTCTGGCCAATCAGCCAGCGCGCACCGTCTTTACCCCATTGTTCAGTACCGTGGGTTTCCACGTCCTGACCGAAGGCATATAAACCTGCCACCCAGTCCAGTTCGCCACTGCCGTTAGAGCTGGCA
>CBFGPY010000052.1:0-9396 GCA_965650755.1 uncultured Chromatiaceae bacterium
AATGCGCTGGAGTGTAAAAATAGCGGCGTGATCGATAGCAGCTGTAGTATCAGTTTTGCTGATACCGGGCTGAAAATTTTTGCTACAGATGGTGCCAATCAAATCGCTGGCCAGGGTTTTAATGCCCAGTTACGGGCCATCCGCACCAATACCAACACTGGTGCATGTGAGGCCAGAGTGCAGGGCAGCCGGCCGGTCCGCCTGGCTTATCGCTGTGTGGACCCGACGACATGCATCACAACACAAAAGTTAAATATCAATGGCAATAATGGCGCAGGCGGCACTGATCTCAATGGCACCGCAGCCACAAGTTCGCTGGTGTATCAAAGCACGACTTTGACCTTCGATGCGTCCGGTTCCGCACCGCTGGGGCTGTTTTATCCTGATGTCGGCCGCATCGAACTGAATGCAGAGCTCACTCTCGCGGCCAGCGGCACTGACCCGACTATCACGTTAACAGCGCCTGCCAGCGCTTTTGTCATCAGGCCTTATGAGATCAGGGTCAGCGCTGTGACTCAGGCTACCGGCACTGGGGTGAATCCGGCGACGACCAGCGCAGGCCAGGGATTCCTGGCGGCAGGTTCACCCTTTAAGGTCCGGCTGGACGTGCTGAACAAAGTGGGTAACTTCACCCCTAACTTTAATAAAGAAATCGCCGCAGAAACCCTTAGTGTCGAGTTTGTCAGCCTGGTGTACCCGTCCGGCGGCGCCGGTAATAGCAGCAATCTGCTGACTAATAGTGGCAATTTTACCGCAGTCGCCGGGACCCCCGGCCAATTTGAAAATCTGCAGCTGCGCTGGCTGGAAGCCGGCAGTATTAAACTCAGAGGCAAGCTCAGTGATAACAGTTATCTGGGCTCGGGTGATGTCAGCCTCAAGCCGGACAGTGCCATCATAGGCCGGTTTTATCCGCAGCATTTTGTGCTGAGTAATGACAGCAGCGCCAATCTGTGTGGCAGCGGCAATACCGCGTTCAGCTATATGAGTCAGCCGGGCGTACCGCTGAATTTCACCCTTGAAGCAGTGAATCTTGCTAACTCACGGTTGCTGAATTACCACAGTTCCAGTGACAGTGCCAATTACATCGACGCTGCCGGGATTGACCTGGTGGCAGAAAACAATGGCAGCAGCCATACGCCTAACCTTGGTAGTCGGCTTAAAGGCCAGCCCAGCCCGACCTGGCAACAAGGCCGTTATCAATTTAGCGCCAGCATTTTGCAGCTGGCGCGGGGGAGTAGTGTCGATGGCCCTTTCCTGAATTTCCAGCCCGGCATTAAAGTGTTGGCAGAGCGGGACAACCGTAATCTTGCAAGCAATTTGCTGACGATGAACGCCGCGACCAGCGGTGTTTGTGCCGGCACGGCCTGTGATGCGGCAAAACTTGGCAACGAACTGAAGTTCTATTACGGCCGTCACCGGCTGGAAAATGCCTACGCCAATGCCTTTCAGGCCGCATCTGTGGTGCTGAAAGCCGAAGTCTGGAATGGCAGTCAGTTTGTGCTGCACAGCGCCGATAGCTGCAGTGATGTTCTGCCCGCATCTTTAACCGCAACAGGGACGCCGGCGCTGACCGTCAATGGCAGCAATACCAAGCTTGCTGCTGGTGTCAATCCAACCAATACTCTGTTGCTATCCGCGCCGGAGCAAAATGGCAGCTGGGGCTTGCAGTATCAGGCACCGGTCTGGCTGAAATACAACTGGAACACCAGTACCGCAGGTGATGAAGACCCCAGTGCCACAGCATTATTTGGTCGTTACCGTGGTAACGACCGGCTGATTTATCAGCGCGAACAATAACACCTGGTTTACAGCATGGCCGATCACCCGGCTGTTGGCGCAATTGCAGCTTGGTTTCAGTGGCGAAAAGTGTAAGATAAAGCTATCCACCCGGCGCATTGTTACTTAAAATGTGCACAAAATTTTGTCGAGTAAAGACCGGAGCCTCATCTGTGCAGGCGTCACCGGTTTTTGCTGTTGTTGGCGCCCCATTCAGAAGGATTAACACTGTTCATGTTAAAAAAATTACGTGGTTTATTTTCCAACGATCTGTCGATTGACCTGGGCACGGCCAACACCCTGATTTATGTGAAAGACCAAGGCATAGTATTAAATGAACCTTCAGTCGTTGCGATCCGCCAGGAGCGGGCCGGTGGTCCAAAAAGCGTTGCAGCAGTGGGCCACGCCGCCAAGCGTATGTTAGGCCGCACGCCAGGCAATATCAAAGCCATTCGTCCGATGAAAGACGGTGTGATCGCCGACTTCTATGTCACTGAAAAAATGCTGCAGCATTTTATCAAACAAGCTCACAGCAACAGTTTCCTGCGTCCAAGCCCACGCGTGTTGGTTTGTGTGCCTTGTGGTTCTACCCAGGTTGAACGCCGCGCTATCCGTGAATCTGCTCAAGGCGCTGGCGCCCGTGAAGTTTATTTGATTGACGAGCCAATGGCCGCCGCTATCGGTGCCGGTTTGCCAGTGTCTGAAGCGACTGGTTCTATGGTGGTCGACATCGGTGGTGGTACCACTGAAGTGGCGCTGATTTCATTAAACGGTGTGGTGTATTCATCTTCTGTACGGATCGGCGGCGACAAATTTGACGACGCCATCATCAACTACATCCGTCGTAACTACGGCATCCTGATTGGTGAAGCCACCGCTGAACGTATCAAGATGGAAATCGGTTCTGCTTACCCAAGCGATGAAATCCTAGAAATCGAAGTGCGCGGCCGTAATCTGGCCGAAGGCGTGCCTCGCAGCTTCACCATGACCAGCAACGAAATCCTCGAAGCGCTGCAGGAACCATTAGCCGGTATCGTTTCGGCTGTAATGGTGGCGCTGGAGCAATCACCGCCGGAACTGGCGTCTGATATTTCTGAGCGCGGCATGGTCCTGACCGGTGGTGGCGCTTTACTGCGTGATTTAGACCGCCTGCTGATGGAAGAAACCGGTATTCCGGTAGTCGTAGCTGAAGACCCGCTGACCTGCGTCGCCCGTGGCGGTGGTAAAGCGCTGGAAATGATCGATGTACATGGCGGTGACGTGTTCAGTTACGACTAACTGAACCTGTCCGGCGGCCGAGTTCATGAAACCTATTTTTGATCGCGGACCCTCACTGCCGCTGCGGCTGTTTTTTGCGCTGCTGGCCAGTGTGGGTCTTATCACATTAGATCACTACACCAGCAGTTCAGCCCAGCTGCGCAGTTATCTGACTGCTGCAGTCAGCCCTTTGTTTTACCTCGCAAATTTACCGCAAGACCTGATGTTCGGCGCCTCCGAGCAGTTTAAGTCGCAACAAAAAATTCTCGAAGAAAACCAAACGCTGAAAGACACTTTGCTGCTGCAAAACGGTCAGCTGCAACGGCTGCAGTTTTTACAGCAGGAAAATGACAAACTGCGGGCTTTGCTCGGTGCCAGTCCGGTCACTGAAGGCAAACGGCTGATTGCCGAAGTGCTGGCGGTGTACAGCCATCCGTTTAGCCATCAGATAGTGCTGAACAAAGGCAGTAAAGACGGCGTCACTATCGGCCAGCCGCTGATTGACGATTTAGGGGTACTGGGACAGGTGGTGAGCGTCGGGCCAACGTCCAGCCGGGCGATTTTAATCGCCGACAACACCCATGCGATTTCCGGCCGGATTGAACGCACCGGTTTAAGCGTGGTGGCCGAAGGCATAGGTCAGGCCAACGCGCTTCGGCTCATTCATTTACCACACAGCACAGACGTAGTAGAAGGTGACCGCTTACTGACATCGGGCCTGGACGGTGTGTTCCCGGAAGGTTATCCGATTGGTCGCATCAGCAAAGTGTATCGCGACGCGCGTTTGCCGTTTTTACAGGTCACCGCTGAGCCGTACGCCAAGCTGGATCGCATCCGCTATGTGTTATTAGTGTGGCCACATCAGGGTACCACTGTCGCAGATCCGGAAATCGTCAATCCACCGGAAGCCACAGAGCCGGAGCAGAAATAATGCAGCAAAACTGGCGTTTTTTATGGATCCATCTGACCTTGCTGTTGGCGTTATTGCTGGCAGTGATGCCACTACCGGCCGAAGTCAAACTGTTCCGGCCTGACTGGCCTTTATTGGTGCTGTGTTATTGGGTGCTGGCGCTGCCACACCGCGCCAGTATCGGCACTGCGTTTGTGATGGGATTTCTGGTCGATGTGATGGTCGGCACTGTACTTGGTGTCAATGCGTTGGGTTATGCAGTGGTTACTTTTATCGTTGCAGCCAATTATCTGAAGATCCGGAACTTTTCCATTCTGCAGCAGGCCTTATTAATCGGCATGTTGCTGGCTTTGTACCACTTATTGCTGTTCTGGCTCAGTCATTTCCTGACCGGTGTCTATTTCCGCGCAGCTTATTTATGGCCTGTGCTGACCGGTATGTTAGTCTGGCCGTATATTTTCCTGTTTTTGCGCCGGATGCGCCGCCAACTGAAGATCCAATAATATGACCCGCATTGCGCTTGCTTCCGCTTCACCGCGTCGCCGTGAATTGTTATCTCAGCTTGAGGTGGATTTTGTCGTGGTGCAGGCGCCGATTGACGAAGCGGTATTGCCAGGCGAGGTGGCGGCCGATTATGTATTAAGGCTGGCCAAAGCCAAAGCGCTGGCGGGTTTTCGGGCGCAGCCTGAGCCATTGCCGACGCTCGGTGCAGATACCATAGTCGTCGTTGACGGCGCGATCCTCGGGAAGCCGCAAGATGAAGCGGATTTCCTGCGGATGATGCGGTTACTGCGTGGCCGTTGCCATCAGGTTTATACCGCAGTCGCGCTGTGCCGTGATGCCGATGCTGAACCTAAGGCGGTAACCGTCGCCACTGACGTCTGGTTTGGGCCAATGAGCGAAGCGCAGATGCTGGCGTACTGGCACAGCGGCGAGCCTGCTGACAAAGCCGGTGGTTATGGCATTCAGGGGCTTGGTGGCCGTTTTATTGAAAAAATTCATGGCAGTTATTTTGCCGTCGTCGGTTTGCCATTATTTGAAACCGCTGCATTGCTGGCGGAGTTGCCGGAGGCTGTATGAGCGCCGAACTGCTAATCAACGTCACCCCCAGTGAAACCCGGGTGGCCCTGATAGAAAATGGAGTATTGCAGGAAGTCCATATCGAGCGGCAGGCCCGGCATGGTCTGGTTGGCAATATTTACATCGGCAAAGTCAGCCGGGTGTTGCCAGGCATGCAGGCCGCTTTTGTTGATATTGGTTTGGATAAAGCAGCATTTTTGCATGCGTCCGACATTATCCAGCGTGACGCCAACGATCTGGAAGTCAAAGTAGCTGCGGTTAAAGACATCCGCCTGCTGGTGCATGAAGGCCAGTATCTGCTGGTGCAGGTGGTGAAAGATCCGCTTGGCACTAAAGGTGCGCGCCTGACCACCGACATCACTTTACCTTCGCGTTATCTGGTATTTATGCCAGGTTCACCGCATGTCGGCGTGTCGCAACGCATTGAATCCGATGAAGAACGCCAGCGCTTAAAAGACATTGTCTCCACTTGCCTTGATGATGATAACGGCGGTTTTATCGTCCGCACTGCAGCGGACGGCGCCTGCGAAGTGGAGCTGCTGCAGGATGCGCGGTTTTTGAAAAAACTCTGGGCCAAAATCCAGAAGCGCAAACAAAAACACCGCAAAGAAGCGATGTTGTATGAAGATTTAACGCTGGCATTTCGCATTCTGCGCGATTTTGTCGGCAGCGATTTAGAACGGGTGCGGGTCGATTCAAAAATGACCTGGCAGGCGCTGCATGCATTCACTGAAGAATTTATTCCGCAGATGACTGAGAAGCTGGAATATTACCCCGGTGAGCGGCCGGTGTTTGACCTGTTTGACGTCGAAAACGAAATTCAGCGCGCGCTGGATCGCAAAGTCCCGCTGAAAAGCGGCGGTTATCTCATCATCGATCAAACCGAAGCGATGACGACGATTGACGTCAATACCGGCGCTTTTGTCGGCCACCGTAACCTCGAAGAAACCATTTTTAATACCAATATCGAAGCAACACAGGCGATTGCCCGTCAGCTGCGATTACGTAACCTTGGTGGCATTATCATCATTGATTTCATCGACATGCAAAGCGAAGAGCATCAGCGTCGTGTGTTGCATAGTCTTGAAATCGCTTTATCCCGCGACAAAACCAAAACCAATATTCACGGTTTTTCCGCGCTTGGCCTGGTCGAAATGACGCGAAAACGTACCCGCGAAAGTCTGGAGCATGTGCTCTGTACTGAGTGCCCGGTCTGTGCCGGCCGTGGTTCGCTGAAAACTGTCGAGACGGTCTGTTTTGAAATTATGCGGGAAATTGTCCGGGTCAACCGCGCTTATGCCGCTGACAAGTTTGTCGTCTATGCCTCGCCGGCGGTTAAGGAAGCTTTAATCAACGACGAATACCATAACCTGGCTGAGCTGGAAGTTTTTATCAGTAAACAGATCAGTGTCGTGATAGAGCCGCAATATACCCAGGAACAATTTGACGTGGTGATGATGTAGTGGCGCGGCTTCAGCGTGCCGGTTGGTTTTGCCTGCATAAACTCTGGCTGCTGTTTGCAGTCGGTGTAGTGCTGCTTGCCACACTGGTCACGTTGCTGCGGGTTGGGTTGCCTTATGCCACCGGCTATAAAACTGATATCGAACAGTTTATCGCAACGCAGTATGGCGCGCCGGTACGTATCGGTCAGCTCAGCGCGGCCTGGCAAAGTACCGGCCCGGCCTTGTTACTGCAGCAAGTGGCAGTGCAATCGCCGGCTGGTGACACCTTACTGCAAGTTGGTGAATTGCGGGTGCGTCTCGACTTCTGGGCCAGCCTGACCAGCCTGCAACTCAAAGCCGATGATTTTGAGTTATCCGGCCTGCATCTGACCATCGACAGCCAGCGTCTGCTGCAACAAAACGCCGAAACACCGGCAACTGATCCGGAACCGCTGTTCAGCGCTGTCGAACAACTGCTGTTTCAGCAGCTGAAAAACTTCACACTGGTCGACAGCAAACTGACGCTGCGTTCGCAATATACCCCACCGATTGAAATGCAAATCCGCCGGCTGGCCTGGCTCAATGCCGGAGAGCGTCATCAGGGTTCCGGCGAAGTAGAAATCGCCGGCGTCACCGGCAATGCGCTGGCCTTTGTGCTGGACCTGAATGGCGACAGCCTGGCCAAAAGCCGTGGCCAGCTGTATTTGTCCAGCAATGACCTGAACGTTTTACCCTGGTTTGAGAAACTGTTGCCGGAAAGCCGTAAACTGGCGCGCGCCGATATTAACTTTCAGGCCTGGGGCGATATCGCCGACGGCACCTTACAGCAAATTCAAATTGCGCTGGCAGAAAACCGGCTGATGTGGCGACAGGACGACCAGACGCAGCAGCTGAGCCTCGGCAAAGGCCAGTTATTGTGGCAACCGACGCAAGACGGCTGGCAGCTGTTATCCAGTCAGCTGACGCTGACGTCGGGCACGCAAAGCTGGCACGACTTCCAGCTGCAGCTGGTCAGTCAGCAAGGGGTTTATTCCGGTTCGCTGCAACAACTGCAACTGCAGGCGGCGGTGCCGTTGGCGCAGCTGTTTGCCGAAGACTCGGCTGCACTGCGGAAAATCCTGTCGTTTCAGACCGATGCCCGCATTACGCAGCTCGGCATGCAGCTCAGCGACAAACAATGGTTTGTCAGTGGCGACTTTATCGATTTTAACTCTGTCCCGGTCGACGATGTCCCGGGCCTGACCGGCCTCACCGGCCATTTCAGCGCGAGCCCCAACTATATTCTGCTCGACTTACAAGGTGTTGACGGTGCTTTAAGCTGGGGCGAGGCTTTCAGCCGAGCCACACCCTACCAGAGTCTGCAGACCCGTATTGAAGTGCTGCAGCAACAAGGGCAATGGCGCGTGCAAATCCCGCGGCTGGCACTGCGCCATCCGGAGATTGAAGCAGACGCCCAGCTGGTGCTGGAACTGGGTGAAAAGCCCGGTATGACCTTGCTGGGCGAACTACGCAAAGTACCAGTCGCCGATGCGCGGCATTATTTCCCGACCCGGCATATGCCGGAATCGGTGATCAATTACCTGACGCCGGCGCTGTTAAGCGGCCAGGTGCCGGTGGCGCGGGTGCTGTGGCATGGTGCTTTTAAAGATTTCCCGTATGACAAACACAACGGTATTTTTCAGGCGCAGGCTTTTATCGCCGACACCGAGTTTTCGTTTGACCCGCACTGGCCGGTGATTAAAGGCATGCAGGCTGAACTGCTGTTTGAAAATGCCGGCATGCCGATTCAGAGCCAGGCCGGCCAACTGTTTGATGTGCCGCTGGAAAACGGTGTTACTGCGCGGATCCCGGATTTATTTCATGCCGAAACACTGTTGATTGATATTGAACGTCAGACCCAGGCCGAAGGGGTCAGCGGCTTAATGCTGGCATCGCCACTCAGTGATTCAGTCGGGGCCACACTGGATTATCTCGGCGTCAGCGGCCTGGTCAATGCCAAAGTGCAGCTGCAGATTGGCCTGAAAAAAACCGGCGTGCGGGCTTTAGGTGATGTTGAGTTTTTTGCCAATCAGCTGAATATCCGTGCGCCAGCCGTCGCGGTAGAACAGCTGCAGGGCCATCTGCAGTTTGATAACGACAAAATCGACAGTGAACAGCTGATGTTTGTCAGCCACGGCGTGCCGCTCAATGCCACTTTGCACGGCGCACAGCAGGACGGGCAATATCAGGTGCAACTCAAAGCCCACGGTGAACAACAAATCGACCAGCTGCTGGCGCTGGTGTCGGAAGAATGGCGGGAACTTGGCAAGGGCCTGGCCAATTTCAGCTGGGATTTAAATATTCAGTTGCCCAAAACTGGCTTCAGTTATCAGTCGACTGCGCTGATGGATCTGGCTGCTGTCGAGCTGCAACTGCCGGCACCTTATGGCAAAACTGCGGCCGATGGCGCTACAGTGCTACTGCAAAGTTCTGGTAACGAAAATGCGTCCAGTATTGAGATGCGTTATGGCGACCAGGCGCAGCTGCAGGCGCGGCTTGACCAGCAAAGCGGCAAAATTACCGGGGCTTTGCTGAGTCTCGGATTGCCGAGCAGCGAGCTGCGGGATGGCTTTTTTATCGATGTGAATTTAGAGCAGGCAGAACTCGCCCCCTGGATCAGTTTATTGCAGCATCAGCTGGCGGCGCTGGAACCGGGTGAAGACCCGATGTTTCCGCCCTTGTCCGCCGTCAATGGCCGGATTAAGCAGCTGACCTTGTTTGACGATGTGTCACTGAATCAACTGAGCTTTCAGCTAAAGCCTGACACTGACCAATATCAGCTGCACTTAAATGCCATTGAGGCTGAAGGCGACATCTGGTTTGCCAAAGCATTAAAAGAAACCGGCATTAAGGCTGATTTGGCGCGTTTAGAGCTGATTTTTGCCAATCAGC
>CBFGPY010000053.1:0-9342 GCA_965650755.1 uncultured Chromatiaceae bacterium
TCCGCTGCAATTTAAGGCCGACAGCGGCAAATTCAGCCGGATCGAGGCCAACCGTTACGCCGAGCTGGAGCAGGCTTTTGCGCCTTATGTGCATGATGCCATTCTGGATATTGTCACCCGCCATGGCGCTGGTACCGGCTCGCTGAATATGCAGCGCTATTATTTGCTGGTGGGGCCAACAGACATTGTGACTGATGCTGATTTGGCTCTGTGTCAGGTGGTCGAAGTGAAACAGCAACGCCGTTCAGCACCGTTGTTTTTCTTTCCGGATTTACACCCGGTCAACCGGCTCAATGACGCGCACCTGACGGTGGATTGCCAGCGTCTGATGCAGCGCCGGCCCGATTCAGTACTGGATGAAGTGCAGTTTGAGGGCGCGCATTATCTGGTGCGTTCACTGCATCATGCCAATGTGGATGTAGACCCGGAAGATATCTGTCTGCAAATCCAGGATCCGGCCAAATCGTTGCGTCAATATGCCGAAGCCTGTGGTCATGCCCTGGCGCTGGCTCACAACCGCGCAGACCGGCGCTCTGCACGTTTTGCCGTGCAGATGCAGCGGGCACTGGCAGTTGAAGCAGAAGCATTGCTAGATGCCTGCCAGCAATACGCGACGCAGCAGCAACAAGATTGTCAGCTACTGGCCACTTTATTGGCTCAAACGGCCGCTAAACAAGCTTGATAAAAAGCCAGTTGCATGCTGCAGCTGGCTTGATTCAAAACCAACAGGGTAATGCAGAAAGGGTCACCGCTTATTGATAGGACCAGTTCTGCGTCACGCCACTGAAGCTGCTATAGGCGCGTAAGCCAACATGCCAGACGCCCGCCTGCGGATTACTGATCACACAGCTTTCGGCATTACCGTTTTTATATGGCCGGCACTGATAGCTGGTGGTGGTTGGCTGACTGCCGAAGCGGACGTACAGATCGGCATCACCGGTGCCACCGCTGATAGTGACCGTCAGCGTGGTTTTGCCCGCCGGAACAGTGATGGTATTGCGCGTCCAGTTACCGGTGGTGGCTGCCAGATTGGTTAAAGTGCCGGAATCGCCACCTGGAGGCGTCACAGTGCCACAATCTGCGGTCGTCACGCCGACCACTGAGAAGGCCGCTGCAACATCGGCGGTGTTATAACCTTTATCTTTGGTTGCCTTACAGACGCCGTTGGCTGCCGACACAAAGGTCGCGTTCGCAGTCCAGTATACCTGGTTGGCGACAGTGAACACTTCAAAGGCTTTGCGGGTATTCCAGCCGGCCTTGTTCGCTAACAGATAAAAGGCTTTGTTAAATACGCCTGAGCTGTGGTGTACGTCCATGCTGCTGGTGTAGTTGCTGGCGTGACCAATAGAGCGGCCGTCTTTGGTCGGGTCGTCCATATATCGCAAGGCACCAGTACTTTTGAAAATGTCGGCGCCAACTAACCAGTCGTTGCTGCCTTTCATAAAGTATTCGGCGGCTTCACCGGCCATGTCAGAGAATGCCTCGTTAATACCACCAGATTGCGCGCTGTACACCAGGCCTGAGTTAAATTCGGTAAAACCATGGCTGACTTCGTGCGCAGAGACATCCAGACTCACCAGCGGATAAAACCGGCTGGCTCCGTCACCAAAGGTCATTTGGGTGCCATCCCAGAAGGCATTTTCATAGCTGCTGCCATAATGCACACGCATTTTCAGCTTGGTATTCAGTGGATTCACATTGAACCAGCTCTGGTACATGTTAAACACCACACCACCAAAATAATGCGCGTCATTTAATGGTGAATAAGCGCCATTAATGGCTTTAAAGGTGTTATTCGGGCAAGTGAACTGGTGGATACTGCCACCTGAAGTAGCGCCATTGAGGTTGATGGTGTCGACATTGGCGTTAGTCATCCGGCAATTGGCATCGACATTCAGATACCCATAAGTGGTACCGTACTGATATTGGCCGGTTTTGGTGTTGCCACCAGGGCCTGTTGCGTTGGCATGGGCGATACCATCCCAGCTTTGCAGCACTTTACCGCTGTTGGCGTCAATAATGCTGTAAGGCCGGCTCGGATGCTGACCTTTTTGCGTCAGATAATGGGTGATATACACCAGCCGGGCTGTATCGTTCTGATCCAGATAAACCCATAGTTTGGCATTGGCACTTTGAGCGCTCAGTTCAGCCTGCAGTGTGGTCTGTTCTTCAGCAGAGAGCGCTTGCAGGCTTTCGCCGCCGCGGCTGGCCAGAATGGCTTGCTCCGGCGCCAGCGCTGGTTTGGCATCCGGTAAGTCGTCTTCGATACCGGTCACGACAGTCCCGCTGATGTCACTGTATTGACCATTGGCGTTGATGGCCGCCACGTTATGGCCCCAAACCGGGATGCCGCGGAATTGTTGCTGATAACGGCTTTTCAGTTTGCCGTCAAACCGTTTGATTTGTTGCAGGGCTTTGAAGCTCATTGGCTCAGCACTGCGATCGTCCATGGTCCCGTCCAGACTGCTCAGTGTCTGACCATTCAGCAGATTGGCGGCCGGGACAACCTGGGCAGCCTGTAACGGCGCACAGAATGCCAGAGTCAATGCGATGGCCACTGGGCTCAGATGTGGTAATTTCATGAGGTTTCCTCTTAGATTTTTTTATCAATAATGTTCCTGAATACCGCGCTGACACAGTGCGGCTCAGCTAACATAGACAAGAAAAATCGTTTGAAATTAACATCATATTAATATCAGTAATTTATTAACTCCTTATCAACCCGGTCACGTCATGCTGTCATCGGGCTGGTTTTCGTCAAAGACAATAAACTGCGATAAGATGGTCATTTTGGCAGGAGTAGCCGATGGAACAGCTTTTTCACTGGTTTGATTTAATGGGCATTGGGGTTTTTGCCGTCGCCGGCACGCTGGCTGCCTGGCGCAAGCAAATGGATGGCTTTGGCGTGATTGTGCTTGCCACTGTCACAGCAATCGGCGGCGGTACTATCCGCGATTTAATTCTCGACGTACCGGTGATTTGGCTCAGCGACAACAGTTATTTCTATGCCATTTTCGGCGCGACCGCGCTGACCATTCTGTTTGTGCGCAAACGCCTGACCATTCCAAATAATGCGCTGCAAATCGCCGACGCCATTGGTCTGGCATTTTTTGTCGTAATGGGCGCGCAGAAAGCACTGGCGTACGGTACTTCAGATTTTGTCGCCATTATGATGGGCACTATGAGTGGTGTCTGCGGCGGCATGATCCGCGACGTGTTATGTCGGGAGATCCCGTTGGTGTTTCGTGGTGAGTTATACGCCGTGACCTGTATTTTTGGTGGCCTGGTCTACACCCAGTCGCTGGCACTACAGGTCGCACCGCTACCCGCTATGCTGGCCGGCATGCTGGCCTGTCTGCTGCTGCGTCTTGCAGCAATCCGCTGGCATCTGACCATTCCGGTATTTGGCCGCAGCGGCCAGATTGGCAAATAACCTGGCCCTTATAGCAAAAAGCCCGCAGTGCGGGCTTTTAATTTTACAGAAACACAGAGATGCCTCGTTACGGCAAATCTTTGTGTAGCTGCACAGGATTCGACTTCTTGCGCAGACGGATGTTAATCATCTCAACACAGCAAGAGAACGCCATCGCGAAGTAGATGTAACCTTTTGGTACATGCACGTCAAAACCTTCAATCATCAGAGTGACGCCGACTAAAATCAGGAACGACAAAGCCAGGATTTTAATCGTCGGATGCGCGTCAACAAAATCACCAATCGGCTTGGCAGCAAACATCATCACGCCAACAGCAGCCACAATAGCAATCGCCATAATTTCGATGTTGTTGACCAGGCCAACCGCGGTGATCACTGAATCTAACGAGAACACGATGTCGAGGATCATAATCTGGATCAGCACCATCACCAGGCTGTTTGCCACCACTTTTGGTGCGCCAGGCTCTTCTTCTGCACCTTCGAGGCTATGGTGAATTTCCTGTGTCGATTTCGCCAGCAGGAACAGACCACCGCCAATCAGAATCACGTCACGGCCGGAGATATCATTGCCAAGTACCGTGAACCAGGTCTCAGTCAGGCCCATCACCCAGGAGATAGAGAACAACAGCGCCAACCGGGCAAACATCGCGAGGCCCAAACCCAGACGGCGGGCAAAAGCGCGTTGTTTTTCCGGCAACCGGCCAACCAGAATTGATAAAAAGATAATATTATCAATACCTAATACGATTTCTAACGCCGCCAGCGTCCCAAGCGCTATCCAGGCCTCCGGACTTGCAATCCACTCAAACATATCGATCTCACAGGTTAAGCTAAAAACTGCCGGCTAGTTTACTTGCGAAGGCCCGTGCTGCCAATGAAAACGTGGGCTGAGCGGCTGCGGTGAATGTCCGCAGTGAAGCGCTGAATACCACGACGAAGTCCTGATCGCTCTGGTATGCTGAATTTTTCCACAAATTCAGGAACAACCCGATGCGTGCTTTTTCCCTTACTTTGCTATGTACCGCTTTATATGCGGTGTCCGCTCAGGCCGCAGTTGATGCATCAACTGCATTAGCAAAATCAGTGGCCAGCGATTATCAACAACATCTGGGCGCCTTATTTACCCACTTTCACCAAAACCCGGAACTGTCGCATATGGAGGTGAACACAGCCGCGCGACTGGCGAAAGAATTAAAAGCGGCAGGTTTTGAGGTTCATACCGGCATCGGCAAAACTGGTGTGGTCGCTATTCTGAAAAACGGCCCGGGGCCATTGGTGATGATGCGGGCCGATATGGACGGCCTGCCGGTGGAAGAAAAATCCGGTTTACCTTATGCCTCCAAAGTCAAAACCAAAGACTGGGACGGCCATGATGTGTCGGTAATGCATGCTTGTGGTCACGATGTGCACATCACCAGTCTGGTCGGTACGGCGCGGCAGATGGCGGCGCGGAAAAAAGACTGGTCCGGCACGCTGATGCTGATTGGACAGCCTGCTGAAGAACGCAGTGGTGGTGCACAGGGCATGATGCAGGACGGTTTGTATCAGAAATTTGGTAAACCCGATTATGCGCTGGCATTCCATGTATCAAGCGAAATTGAAGCCGGTAAGCTGGTTGCAGTGGAAGGCTCGCCTTATTCCGGCGTCGATAGTGTGGATATTATTATTCACGGCGTCGGTGCGCATGGCGCCAGCCCGCACCGCGGCAAAGACCCGATAGTGCTGGGTGCCCAAATTGTGCTGGCGCTGCAAACCATCATCAGCCGGGAACTGCCGCCGAAAGAACCGGGCGTGATTACCGTCGGCTCCTTCCAGTCCGGCACCAAACACAACATCATTTCAGATCAGGCCGTGCTGCAGCTGACGGTACGCAATGACAATATGGATACCCGCAATCAGCTGATTGATGCAATAAAACGTGTGGCAGTGAATATGGGGCGGGTCGCCGGCCTGCCGGAAGATAAACTGCCTGAAGTAATAGTGCGCGATGGCACCACGCCGCCAACCGTCAATGACATCCCGCTGACACAACGGCTCAAAGCGACATGGTCGAAGCAAATGGGCGCAGATATTTTTGATCAGAATTACAAGCGGCTCGGCATGGGGGCGGAAGACTTTCCATTCCTGACCACAGACCCATACATCCCCAGCGTGTATTTTGCCGTCGGTGGCACCCCGGCAGCGGCTTTTACTGCAGAGAAAAACGGCGGTCCTGCCGTGCCGAGCCACCACAGCCCGTTGTTTAAAATCGAACCTGAACCGGCCATTCGCACCGGCGTCGAAGCCACAGTGCGGGCATTAACCGATTTACTGCAGGCGCCGCGCTAACCAGAGGCTGCTGAAGTTTTTAGCTGTTCTTTGTGTTCCAGCAGCTGATATTTGTTTTTCAGCTGCTGGATGGCGCGCTGTTGCTGACGCAAAAAGCGGTTAAATTCGATGATAAGCCCCGGCTGATTGACGCTGGATAACAAAAACGGCAATTCAGAAAAGGGCAGAGTTTCTGCCGCCACTAAGGCGCCAGGCTGGCCAATCCGGCGCAGATATTCATTGGCAACATTCAATTCAATCGACGCACCATGCACTCGCCCCCTGAGCACTAATCCCAAAGCAGACGCACTATCTGCCACATCCACCATGCGGAATTTATAGCGTTTTTGCAGCTCCAGCCAACGATGCGGTGCAAAACCGTGGATCACTGCCAATGAGCGGAATTTTTCCAGCGGCATTTGCTGGTTTTTCGGCAGCACCATAGTACTGCCTAAGGTATAAATGATTGGATCACTGTAAGTTTTCGGATATTCCGCCACCAGGTATTGCTGCCAGGCCGGATTGTCCGGATAAACCAGGTCAATACCGCTGTTGGCTTCCTGATACAGACGTTTGACCGGTAAAGCTGAGAAAAGAATTTGATAGCCGGCGGTTTTGCCAAACAGCTGCATCAAGTCATAGAAAAAGCCACGTTGCTGACCGGGACTGAAATCGTAATGCGGGTAATAATCGATTTGTTCGATACCCACCACAATCTGCCGGGGTTCAGCTTTGACGAGCGCAGACCAACACAACAACACTGCCGCCACCCAAAGTCTCATACCCCTTACTCCGGAATTGTCAGAAATAATAATCAAAACCTAACTGAACATAATCGTCCTGCCTGAACCACCAGGTTGGCTGTTGCATCGACATGGTCTGGAAAAACCAGGCGTCCAGCCGCAAACGCATATTGTTACTAAAACGCATCGAGGCTTCCAGCATGCCGCTGCGGGTGCCACCATTTTGCAAATCCTGTGCGATACCAAACAACAGTTCGCTGCCAGCTTCATCATTCAGTGCTACGCGCACACCGGCAAACAGATCACGCTGTCCGGGTACCGGCGCATATTGCCCGCGGTTGTCGTATTGATATTCTACCAACCAGCCAAGGTCAACCGCCGAATCAAACACGCCAACACTGGTATATTCAAAACCGGCCACGGCGGCGGTGAAACTGTCGATATCGCTGCTGCGGCGAATGGCTTCAAGCTTCCAGATCCAGCTGTCGACAATCCATTGGCCTTCCAACCCCCACTGCTGCATTTGTTCGTAATACGGCACCAAGGCATTACCCTGACCCACCGGCATAAATCGCGGGTCGCGGTTGGTACCGGTAAAATACGACAGCGCCAGATCAACTTGATCGATTTGTTGGCTGTAACGCAGCGCCAGATCAACATGCCGCTGCTCGCGCGACGACTGATACACTGCTTCATCGGCTAACACCGGCAATGGCAAACGCAGGCGGCCTTGTTCACCGCTTAAGGTACGCTCGCGAAAATACGGCAGCACAAAACTTTGCAGATTGCCCCAGTCACCGCTCAGGTTGAGTTGCAGCAGCGGCTGGCCCAATTTGGATTCACCATCCACCGCATCGACCCAGTCGGTCTGGTTAATCACGTCAACCAGGTGAATCGATTCGGTCACCCCCCAGAAAATTTTGTCGACGCCGGCTTTAAACTCCCAGCCATCGCCTACGCTCAACCAATATGCCTGGCGCAAATCCACCAGATTGCGTTCACTGTCGTGTTGATCCCAGCGCAGATAAGGGCTGATTGTCCAGCTGCTACGCTCATCTTCAGACTGCCAGTACCATTCAACTAAAGCACTGCCACTGAATGCACTGCGGCTTTGGCCCTGCAGGCCGCGCTTGGCGAACCAACGCCAGTCCAGCCCCAACGTGGTATCGGTCTGTAAGCGTTCAGTCCAGTCACCGCGAGGTTCCCGCGTCAGCACCGCCGGGGCCTCCGCAATGTCAGGTGCAGGTGGTTCTGGCGGCAAAGGTGCCAGCGGTGCTGAGGCCGCCGAAACGGGGGCCGCTTCGGCCACGGCGGCAGGTGGTTCTGCCGGCGCGGCTAACAGCGCAGGCACAGCTTTGCTTTGTTGTTGCACTTGCCGGGCTAAAGCCGCAGTGTCCTGCGATGATAAGCCACCGGTTTTCCGCACTGTGGTACCAGTACCCGGCAAACTGCCGCCCGCACTTTGCCGGGTGGCAACCCATTGCCGCCAGGCAACCGCATCGGCTTCCACTTTTTGCTCGGCGCTTGTCGCGTCCACAGCCGCAATTTCCGCTGCGGTCGGTAATTCCAGCACAGCACCCAGTTTCACGTGATGCACATTGTTACCAATAAAGGCTGTCGGGTTTTTCTGTTGCAGCGCAACGATAGCCTGATACATCGAATAAGGCGCATCACCACGGGCCGCACGGGCCAGACTCCATAACGTCTCTTTGCCGGTGACAGGCCCGAGGGTCGCGGCGTGCGCAGGGGTGGCAGCGGCAAAAGCTGCAGCACATAAAACCCAACATATATTTAATTGCATGATTCGGTTCCGGGATCTGACACTGCCGACGTCAAAGCTAGTTTCAGCATGGCTGAAGTCAGGCTTATTTACCAACTACACGGCGATTACTTGCCTGTTCAAAACGAGTCATTCAGCAATTCTCAGGCCAGTCTGCATGCTGACCTGAGCCGCCGCTTACCGGCTGCGTTGCAACGCATTGGTATCAAAATCGGCATCGGTCCGGCCTTTACCAAATTCGATATCGCGCACCAGTAAATCGGTGCTTTTGCCGGTTTGATGATTGGTCATTTGCAGTTTCAGTGGCCGCCAGTATTTATTCAGATACTGTTTGTAATCACTCATCACCAGAGTTTTTAACAAGGTGTTTTTCCGGTCATAAAATTCGATTTTGCGGGCACGGTACTCCGCCTGATCAATCCAGACCACACTTTTGCTATAACCGGAAAATTCGTCGAGCGGCACCTGCTCCACCACAAAAACCGCTTCGCCATTGAGCTGCTCGTCGCGTAGCCAGGTAAATTTAAATTTCTCCAGCTCAAACGAACTTAAATCTTCATAGGCAAATTCGCTGGCCATAAATGGCCCGGATTTATTGCGTGAGGCGATACGTTTGACCCGTTTGACCGACGGCAGATACAGCCATTGATCGTCCGGTTTGCCGGTGTGGGAATGGTTCAGAAACGCGGTACCACGCACATCTTTTGGTTCGTCAAAAATGGTCAGGCCTTTGTCGCCGTCGTTGGCAACTTCCAGGCTGATACTGCGGATCTCTCGGGTACTTTCTTCGCCTTGAGCATTACGCAGCACCATCGTCGTTTTTGATTCGCTGTCTTTCCAGCCCTCGTCACGGGTTTTCCGCTCTGTGGCGATTTGCAGGCCCTTGCCACCGTCGTCGGCCAGCACGGGCAAACTGAAAAATCCGGCGGTTAACCAACCGGCGCACAAAAAGCCGGATAACAGTTTTGACCAGGTGCGTCGGGCCAGGGGGTATTGTGAATTCAGCGAAATAGTATGCATATCAGACTCCATTCGGATGAGTAGCAGGTGCCGGGGAATAAGCTTTGCGGTCCAGCTTC
>CBFGPY010000054.1:0-9291 GCA_965650755.1 uncultured Chromatiaceae bacterium
ACTGGTCGCAGGTGCTTTAGGTCTGAACCGCAACGAACCGGTGTTTTTCTCGTTAATTGTGCATTATGACAATCAAACCCCGCTGCAGCTGGAAGCCCGCTACGTCAACCCTAAGATGGTCCCGCTATATCTGCAGCAAGATTTCAGCTATCAAACCCCGCATGAATATTTAAGCGCCGTGGCCCCGCTCACTGAAGCGGATCACATTGTAGAAGCGGTCCTACCGGATGAATTTACCTGTAAACATTTGAAACTCTCATCACACGAACCTTGTTTGCGCCTTACCAGGCGGACATTCAGTCGCGGTGGTGCCGTTAGTTTCGCCTTTCTCACATCCGCCGGCAGCCGCTACCGGCTGGGTGGCCATTTGAATATCAGCCCGTCCGGCTAACTCACCGTGCACGACCGCAACAGCAGATCCGCCAAGCCGGCGTATCACGGCAATTTGTCAGCAAATAGTCATAGATTCAGCGATAAATGCCTGTTTTTATTAAATGCATTTTTTCGCAGGTACTGGCTAGACCAGCTGATTTATCTCTGTTAATTTCCTGAATCTCTTTGCACAAATTTGCACAAAAAAGAACTTCGTCAATACTAAAACTTAAACAGACGAAGAAGACAAATGAGACAACAGGACTAGACATGAAACTCACCGTGGCTCACAAAGTCATTCTCGGCTTTGGCTTTATTGCATTACTGCTGCTTTTTGCCAGCTTATCTTCGTTGTGGAGCTTTGCGGTGGTGTCCGACTCGGGCAGCCGGGTAAACGATATTGCAGTGCCGGTGCAACAACAAAGTAATCAGGCGCAAATTCAGTTATTGAAACTGGCTAAGCTGTCAGCGCTTGGTTTTATGGCAGACCAACCGAAAACGATTAGCCAGTATCAGACCGATTTTGCCAGCGCCAGTGAGCAATATCTGCAACAAATCAAAACACTGAGCACGCTGACCGCAGCAGAGGCCAGCCTGAATCAACCACTGGCGCAGGCCAAACAACATTACGAACAATACCAAAATGCGGTTAATGCGATGTTTGCCGCCAAACTGACAACGCTGAAGACCGCTGAGAGCGTGGCGGCTGAGGTCAAACAGCTGGTGCAGCTGATTGACGATGCCGGCGCCACGCTGGTGGATATTTCTTATCTGGAAACGCCGGGCAAAAAAGCGCAGCTGGAACTGTTAGCTGGTGCTGCAGGCCGGGTGGACGGCCAGTTATTAACCCTAATGCAGACCGTTAAAGAGACAGGTGCTTTTACCGAACTGAGCCAAACGGCCGAGAGCCAGCAAAATCTCGAGTTTGCGATCAGTGACATGCAGGGCAATCTGGATTACATCAGCAAACTGGTGGATGAAGTGGATGCCACTGATTTGTGGCAGACATTTAATGAGCAACTGAGCAGCGTCAAACAACGCATCAGTGCAGAGAACGGCCTGGTTGCGTTAAAACAGCAACAACTGACCGCATCGCAGCAGGCACAATCAGAATT
The DNA here is from genome assembly GCA_965650755.1 of uncultured Chromatiaceae bacterium. Classification (GTDB taxonomy): domain Bacteria; phylum Pseudomonadota; class Gammaproteobacteria; order Enterobacterales; family Alteromonadaceae; genus Pararheinheimera. The sequence continues at coordinate 1,488 of CBFGPY010000054.1, forward strand.
AACCAAGTCCGAACAAGCCATAGCTCAGGCCATTACTGCGCTGGATCAGTTACTGAAAGCTGCAGATCAGCAATTTAACAGCCTGCAGGCTGAAGTGTCTTCCGCCTTATCTTTTGGCCAGGTTCGCACAATTATCATCATGGTTGTCCTGGTGGCATTAGCCGGTGGCGCCGCCTATCTGACCATTAATGCCATGCTCAAACCGCTGGCTGGTATTAACAAAGTGCTGGGTGAAGTTGCAGCTGGTGATTTGACACGACGTCTTGCGATTGCAAACGAAGACGAGTTTGGCGCTTTGTCGATGAAAGTGAATAGCCTGATAGAAGCTTTAAGCCAGCTTATTCACCGGATTGTCAGCAGCTCCGGAGAATTACAGCACAATGCCGAACGCTCCAGGGACGAAGTGCAGGAGATCAACCGGGCGTTGCAAAGCCAGCAAAATCAAATCAATGATGTGAATCAAACGACCTTACAGCTCAACGACAACACGCATCAGATAGCACAACAGGCTCAATTAGCCGTGCAGGAAATGCAGCATGCTTTAGGTCAAAGCCAGCAGATTGATAAAATTTCAAACGAAAACAATACATTAATTGGTGGCCTTGCCGACCAGCTCACCAGCACCGCGACTATTATGCTCAAAGTGAACGAGCAATCGAATAATATTGGCAGTATTCTGGCAACGATCCGCGGCATTGCTGAGCAAACCAACCTGCTGGCACTGAATGCTGCAATCGAAGCGGCGCGTGCCGGTGAACAAGGCCGGGGTTTTGCAGTAGTCGCTGACGAAGTCCGCTCACTGGCGGTACGCAGCCAGGCTGCCGTCGATGAGATCCGTCAGATGATCCAAACCCTGCAACAGGAAAGTACCTCCGCCGTCAACGCTATCACCAGAGGCAAAACTGACGCCGAATATTGTGTAAATCACACAGCGGATCTGGTGCAGTCACTCGGCCAGGTGAATCAGGCCATCAGTCAGATGCATCAAATCAGTACCGCTATTGCCAGTGCAACCCAACAGCAACTGGCACTCGGTGACCTGATTTCAAGCCACATGGGTGATATGGTGCAACTGTCTGGTCAAAGCTCAGAGAAAGCTGACAGAACGCTGCAGCACAGCGCAGCCGTCAGCGACAATGCCAGCCAGCTCAGCGCTGCGATCAGTACCTTTAAGATTTAATTCCGCCAAATCAGGCGTTGCTATGCAGCGCCTGTTACTCCCCTTCCACACGTTTCAGATACAGCCAAAAGATTGGTCGTGCCGTCTTAACTGTTTGTTTCGGGCATTTGTCGGGCAACACTGGTGCAACAACAGTGATGCACAGATCAGAGATAAAAAAAGGCTGGAACAAGTCCAGCCAGGCAGGCGGTGTTTCTACCCAATCCCGGGTATTTGTGGCGATCCCTCTGCGTTGTACGCTCAATTAAATTGCCAAAATAGAGACAAAAAAACCTTACGGAGTTTTGATATTGTTCCCAACTCCGCAAATTTTCAGGCTTTTAACCAATTCTTTAGCTGCTGCGTATCCAATACTCTGATGTTGGCTTCGAGAGCAAAGATTTGCGCCGGACTTTCTATCCGCTCCGGCACTATCGCCAACGCACTGTGGCACTGATGCCGTAGCATCTGCTGGAAAATCTGCCGGAGCTGGATAATATCCAAAGGCCCGTCGGCCGGAGACTGCAGGTAATAAAGGACTCCGTATTCCGGTCGCAGATAATAATTTTCTGCGCCTTGTAAACGTTGCGCTGACTGCTGCTGCAAAAACTGCAGCGCCAACCGGTTAAAATTATGCTGGGCGGCCTGCTCAGGTTGCAGAGGGAGTACAGGACGGCTGCGGAATTCAACGCCAAACATCGCCAGAACATTCAGCACTAAAGCCAGTAGCAACATCCCGGTGAAAAACAGTAGCAACGGTTGTTGATACCATTGTGGGTTTAGCAGGTTGGTGTCGGCACTATTGCCGTAGAGATATACAAAACCAGCTGCGACACCCAGTGCAGTGCAACAGCCTGATCCGATTAGCCATTTATTGAGATCCAATCACAGATTCCTGAGACATGTTCCTATCACGGTTATGCTGCAGGGATCTGTCGGAAAAAATCCAACCAAGCTTTGATAAATTTATGATATTGCTGCTTTAGCAGGAGCTAACTTATCAGACTGCTCAGGCCATGATGCTGATACACAAAGCTTGTATCCGTCTGACTCAGGCGTGCATCCACAGTGCGACCGGGTTCAATAGCTGCAACAAACTGTGGCACCGGGACCGCGGCCCGGATACAGGCCGCGGTATAAAATTCAGCTTTGGTAGCAGTCAAAGGTGCAGACAAATTAACCACCTGAGGAAAGCCATGGCCTGACACCGCCAGTAGCTGACAGATCCAGCGACAAACATCGGTACTGTGGACCAGATTAACCGGTTGCTCTGGGCCAGCCATGACACCCCGCCGCGTGAATCCGGCCGGATGACGGCCAGGGCCGACTAAGCCGGCCAGACGCAGGATAAAATGCACCGGATATTGCCGTACCAGTTGCTCAGCCTGCCATAGCAGCAGTGCGCGCGGTTCGGGCCCCGGCGCCGCAGACTCATCCACGCGACCGGCCAGGCCGGCATAAACTCCGGTTGAAGAACACAGGATCACCCCTTTGCTGCCACTGCTTTGATTCAGGATCAGCTGCACTGTATCTAGATAAACGCGACCACCATCCTGCTGCGCGGCCGGCGGCATCGCCAGAATTAGCCAGCTGTCAGGGATTAGCGCCTGGATGGACGCGTCAAACCGGCTCTGGCCATCCCAGCGCAGCGGCTGGATTTGCGCCGGTAACGTCAACAGGCTTGTTGTACTGCGCCGGCTGCCATAGACCCGATGCCCGTCTTCAGACAACGCCACACCAAGCTGGCTGCCTAACCAACCACAGCCGAAAATCAGCACTGTTGCCATGATTACGCCTCAGAGGCTGCAGGTTGTACCGGCAACACAGCAAAACGGCCATGAAATTCGGCCAGCACCTTACCGGAATGTATCAGACGCACCGTCAACTGTTGACGGACTTTACGACGGTCACGTAAAGGAGCTAAATCGCCCCGCACTTCACTGAGCAACACTTCTGCCCGGGCATCATGCCGCACGGGTGCCAAATAACGAATATCCGCATCGGCCAGTACAATATCGCCGTGCAGTCCCAGTGCCTGCAGCTGTAACCAGACCATTCCCCAACCGGTTAAAGTCAACAGGCTCTAAATACTGCCGGCAAACATACTGTGATGCAGATTTTTATTCGGCGGTAGCGGTGCCCGGCACGCCAGCAGATGCCCATCAAACTGATCGACTGTCAGCTGCATAAAAGCCGACAGCGGGATAGTCTGATGCCAGGTCTGCTGTAAAGTACCGCACAACTGCAGCCACTCTGCCGTTGTACCATCCAACCGCAGGCGTTTGGTCATTTGCTGATGCGCAATGCCATATAATGGTTCCAGCGTTCGACCAGCCAGGTATCCCAGATTCTGATAAAAGCCATAGGCATTTTCACGGGCATTTAACGTCAGATGCCGGCAACCCCAGACAATACCCTGTTGTTCCAGCGCCTGAAGAACTAAGGCGCCGAGGCCTTTGCCACGCGCCACTTCGGCGACAGCCATGTACCGCACCTGACACCAGCCATCCGCCAGCTGATGAATACGTCCAACCGCCAGCACGGTGCCGTCAGCATCCAGCACCATACGATGGGCACTGTCCGCTTCCAGTTCGTCCCGCTCTGAACCAGGCGGCTGGCCCCAGGGCTCGCGCAACACCTGATAACGCAGCTGATAATACCCCTGCCATTCTTCGGCAGTAGAGGGGGTGGTAACCTGATATCTCATGCAGACAACCTCTGGCTTAAGCCAATACGGGTGGGACTTGCAGCCAGAATGTGACAGGTCCGTCATTAACCAGACTGACCTGCATGTCTGCAGCAAACTGGCCGGTAGCAACAGTCACACCCTGCGCCCGGCAATAATCGACAAACTGCAGATACATCGGCTCAGCAATCTCAGGACGTGCGGCCGGGGTAAAACTGGGGCGCAGGCCTGAGTTAGTATCCGCCGCCAATGTAAACTGCGACACTACTAACATCTCACCACCGGCTTGCTGCAGATTCAAATTCATTTTGCCGGCAGCATCGCTGAATAGCCGGTATTTCAGTACTTTGTCCGCCAGCTTCTGTAATTCGGCGCTGCTGTCACCGGCTTCAACACCGAGCAGCACCAGCATGCCGGCGCCAATAGCCCCCACCACCTGGTCTTCGACTGTGACATCCGCCCGGCGGACTCGCTGGATCAGGGCTATCAACATGCACCTCCAAGGCGGCGTGCTAACAGCACAGATGCATCATACAGAGCGCGGCTGATACCGGTTTCACTGGCGGAATGACCAGCATTGCTGACGATAGTCAGCACGGAATCCGGCCACGCCTGATGTAAAGTCCAGGCATTCTCCATTTTACAGACACTGTCGTAGCGCCCGTGCACAATGTAACAAGGTAAATGTTTGACCTGGGCTAAATCATCCAGCAGCTGATTGGGCCGCAAAAAACAGTGGTGCAGAAAATAATGATTTTCGATGCGCGCCAGTGGCAACGCCGACTCAGGTTCCAGCGCGCCGGCGCGCATCGCGGTATTCGGCAGCAAAGTGGCTACTCGGGCTTCCCACAGGCTCCAGGCTTGTGCCGCCTGAAGCTGAATGGCTGCGTCTCGGTGCTGCAGCAGTTGCTGGTATGCCACCAGAATATCCAGACCTTTTTGTGCGGCGACCGGCGCAAAAAAGTCAGCATAGTAATCCGGAAACAACTGACTGGCGCCGCCACCAGGCCGGTATAACCAATCAATGTCTTCCGGCCGGCCGAGGAAAATGCCACGCAAAATCAGGCCAAGGCAACGCTGTGGATACTGCTGCGCGTAGGCCAGGGCTAAAGTACTGCCCCAACTGCCGCCAGCGACTACCCACTGTTCAATACCCAGCAGTTGCCGAATGGCTTCGATATCGCCAATCAGTTCAGACGTGGTGTTGTGGCTGAGGCTGGCAAATGGCGTCGACTGGCCGCAGCCACGCTGGTCAAATAACACAATCCGGTATTGCTGCGGGTCAAACAATGTACGCTGAAACGGCGAGCTGCCGCCCCCGGGCCCGCCATGACACATCAGCACCGGGATGCCCTGCGGATTGCCGCTTTGTTCCAGATAAAGCCGGTGACCATCTGGCCGGTCCAGCCAGAGCGTGTAATAACTTTCCACAGGTTCAGTGCGGTACATCAGAGGACTCCGGAGAAGCAGCGCTGCGCTGTTGTTTGTCACGTTGTGCTTTATGTTGCGCCAGTTGTAACGCGCGGCAATGCTGTTCCTGCAATAATGCTGTCAGCTCAGCGCCAATCAGTACCACCAGCCAGGACAGGTAAATCCAGACAAACAGAATAGGCACCAAGGCTAAGGCGCCATAAATCGCCTGATAAGACGGAAAGTGCTGAATATATAAAGCAAAACCGTTTTTCAGCATTTCAAACAAAATACTGGCTAACAAAGCGCCCCATACCGCATGGCCATAACGCACTTTAATATTAGGTACCAGCTGATACAGCATAAAAAACGCCAGCAATGACATCAGATAAGGGGTAAAAGACAACAGGAAATTGGATAAGCCCGGGGTGTAATCGTCGGCCAGATGGCTTAACGACGCCAGATAAGACGTCAGTGCGATAGAGCTGCCAAGCAAAATCGGCCCCAGCGTCAGGATCATCCAGTAAATCGACAGGGAGATGACCAATCTTGGCCGCTTTTGTACCCGCCAGATTTTGTTCAGCGTCTTGTCGATGTTGTGGATCAGCATCAGCGCAACCAGCACCAGAAACAGCACACCGACTGTGGTCATTTGGCCGATATTTTCAACAAAACCGTTGATATAACTCTGAATTTCTTCGCCACGCGAGGGCACTATGTTGGCGTACACAAATGCTTCGATTTCGCCACGCAGCCCGGCAAACATCGGAAAGGCGTTTAATACCGAAAAGGCCACTGCAATCAGCGGTACCAGCGACAAAATCGAGATATAAGCCAGATAACCACCGATCATGCCGATCTGGTCGTGCTGGCAACGTTGCAGATAAAGGCGGCAAAAACGCCAGCTGTTCACAATAAATTCGGGCATCATCCTGTCCTGAACTGACACTGTCTGCAGTGCCGGAAGCAGCAGCCTATCACAAAGCTGGCTACCCACGGCAATTGTACACAGTTAGCGCAATACGACAGCTTTGCTTTGCAGCAACGCCTGACTGGATTTTTCCTGCAGATTGTCGCCTTGCTGATCAATAAACAGCACTTTCAGACCTAAAGCGTCGGCAACTTTTAAGCCTTCTTCGCTACCAAGACACAAAAAAGCCGTCGACCAGGCATCGCCAAAGGTGGCGTTATCGATGAGTACTGTCGTTGACACTGTATTGTGCCGCACCGGTGCGCCATGCCGGGCGTCCAGTACATGACTGAAACGCTGGCCATTGGCATCAAAATAATGCCGGTAGGTGCCGGAGGTCATAATCGCCAGCGGTTCGTCCTGCAGTACTTCAATGATTTTCTGCAGACGCTGATCCCCAGGCAGTGGTTTTTCAATGGCAACTTTCCACGGCTGACCTGCTGGTTTTTTGCCACGCACCTGTAATTCACCGCCAACTTCCACCAGATAATTGTGGATCCCGGCCTTTTCCATTAACTGTGCTAATTGACGTACTGTGTAACCCTGGGCAATGGACGACACGTCGACCCGTGTTTCCGGATTGGCTTTGCTCATAGTGTCAGTGCTGGTGCTGATTTTATCCATCCCCACTAACTGCATCGTGGCGGCAATTTGCTCCGCAGTGGGCTGGTTAAACTTATCCGCTTTAAAACCCCAGAGTTCAAACAGCGGCTTCACGGTTAAATCGTAACACCCCTGGCTCGCCTTTGTGACCTGTCGCGCATCCTCAACCAGCGCGACCAGCTCGGCACCAACCTGCTGGGCTGTACTGACTTTATTGGTGTTAAATTGTTCAATCACAGAATCAGGCCGGTAATTGGACATCACCACGTCAATACGGTCTAACTCAGCAGTGATTTGTCGCTGTAAATCCGTGGCGTTGACATCTGCCTCTGTCCAATAAGTAATGTTATAGGTAGAGCCTTGTGCCGGGCCGGAGAAATGTTGCAGCGGATCTGCCGGGGTGCAGCTTAACAACAAAAACGGTGTGAATAACCAGGGTAAAAGTCGGACAGATAATGCGATTTTAGCAGACATGGCAGGCTCTTTTTGCAGAAAAACCGGCGCAGTGTAATCAATGCGTGGCTGAAACGCCAGTCAGCATCACAGGTCCAGATGGCTCAACAATACCTGATAACGTTTTTGCTGATCTGCGGGCAGCTGGCCCGCTTCAATGATACTAATGCAGTGCCGCGCCAGCGCAGTTAAATCGCTGTTCAGCTCGTCGCGCATGCTCAACGCCTGCAACAGATTCAGCGCAATGTTGACGTTGGCCGGCATCGATTCCAACGCAGTGCGGAAATAATCAATCGCCATCGAGAAATCACCACTGCCATAAGCCTGCATGCCGGCAGCATTGCGGTCCATCAGTTGCTGGCGCAATTCCTGATGTTTTTTCTGTTCGTGTTGCATCATCAAACCAATAGCGCTGCAGTACAGATTGTCGTCCTGCGTCAGCGCTGACAGTGCCGCCATGTAATGATCACACATCGCGAGATTACCGGCTTCAAAATAAGCCCGGGCGCGGTCCAGCATGGCG
>CBFGPY010000055.1:0-9279 GCA_965650755.1 uncultured Chromatiaceae bacterium
GTCATGTCTGACAGCTAAGGTACGAACATTCAACTCAGCTAAAGTGCGGTTGCCGGTCAATTCATCAAACCGAAAACCCAATTGCGCCAACACAGTGGCAAAATCATGCAATGCAGCAAATACCTCCACGTCCTGGTTTGTAACCGGATGCCGGAAACACAAACGGGCCGCATGCAACATCAAACGGTTACAGTTAAATTGCTGACGGAATAACTGGTTGTGTTTGCCGTCACCATGAGTGGTGTCACCGACGATAGGATGAAACAGGTGTTCACAGTGCCTGCGCAGCTGATGTTTGCGCCCGGTTAAAGGTTGTAAAGCTAATAAGCTATAGCGGGCAGTGGCATAACGCCCTACCGCGTATGGTAATTCAACATGCTCGAGCGGCCATATTGCAGATTGAGCAGATTGGGCGGCTTTGTCGGTGCGGGCAAATTTGTCAGCAATGGCGTCTAGTTGTTCTTTTAACGCATAGTCCAGTAATAAAGGCCCCTTGAGATGGCCGCGAACGACAGCCAGATAAGTCTTCTGCCAAAGATGTTGTTGTTCACTCATTTGCCTGGCGATTTCAGCAGACAATGCAAATAGCAGGACGCCTGATGTGGGCCTGTCCAGCCGGTGCAGCGGGAAAACATGCTGACCAAGCTGGTCCCGCAGGCGCTGCAACACAAATTCAGTTTCGTGTTTATCCAGAAATGAGCGGTGCACCAACATGCCGGCCGGCTTGTTCACCGCCACCAGCCATTCGTCCTGGTAGAGAACCTCCAGTGGCGCCTTAAGTTCAGATTCTGACAATGCTTTGCTCCCGTCGGCCACTCAGCAATTCGTCCAAATCGGCAATACGATTAATCAGCGGCCAGGCCTCCGAACCCAGCGGCGCAAAAGCTTGCTCCGCGATGGGGCAAATACTGATCTGTGCCGGCAACACTGCCCGCGCATCAATCAGAGCCTGCATCCTCGGCAGTAACACAAACTGCAGCCATTGCTCCAATGGCATAGTATCGCAACAAAATGGCGCCTGACTGGCAAGGGCCTCGACACTGGGCTGTGCGTCTGTCCACAATCTCAGGTTTCGCAATTCGGCCGCAATAGCCTGTAATAATGCTTGAGTCTGTTGATACTTCATCTGAAACTCTCTCTCTGAAAGACCGCCGATTTTAGCACAGAGCTTGCTTTTACTGATGAGCAGCCACATGATCGAATCAGGGAGGAACATTTATGAGTTCTATTATGGTGTTACTGGCGCTGATGCTGGTTGCATATCTGTTTTTATTACAACGCAGGCAGGATGAACGCGCGACCGCTTTAGCGCGGCAACTGTGTCAGCAGCAACAAGTACAGTTTCTGGATTGCGCGCGTGATAGTCACCGCTGGGTGAAATTAAGCCAGAGATCTGGCTTGCGAACTTTATACCTGATTGATTTCAGCGGGGACGGCGAAAGCCGTTATCAGGCCGAGCTGTGGATGAAGGGCCTGCGTCTGGCTGACTTCAAACTACCGCCCTTTCGGGTCTGATGGTGCCAAACGCGCTTGCAGCCGGCCGCTGAGGAATTCTGCATACATCACCCAATCGCCAAGTAAACTATAAAACGGGTACTTGAACGTCGCCGGCTTATTGTGCTCTACAAAAAAATGTCCGACCCAGGCAAAGCCATAACCGGCAACCGGCATCAGCCAGAGCCACGACCATTCGGTACTGAAAATGGCATATGCCAAAATAATCAACACCAGCGTACTGCCGCAATAATGCAGAGCACGGCATAGTGGCTGCTGATGCTCCTGCAGGTAATAAGGGTAGAATTCTTTAAAAGTTTTGAATGGTTGCCCGGTCATCAGGACTCCTGCAGTTGTTGCCGTCTTCTGAACAGCAATTTACCGCTGACCTTCTGGAAGTCAAGTTGTCCAACGACTTCATACTGATCCTGATGAAAAAACGGCAGATATTTGTCCAGGGTAACAAAGACTCCAACCCCTTCGGATCCTGGATGCTGATCGACCCAATGGTCGATAGCATTCAGAAAATGGCTCATCGCATCAGGATGATAATAGGCCGGATTCCGCGCAATAAATGCCAGCATATGGTAGGAAGCAACAGGCATGGCCTCGTGGACTTTTTTCTCTTTTTCCAGCATTTGCCGGCTGGATAAATAGCCGGCAGTTAACAACATCTTCAGACGCCAGTGCCACAAACGTTCTCCCTGAAAGCCTGCATCTGGTTCAGTGAGACATGCCACGCCCAGCAGTTGCTCGTCACTGAACAAACCCAGAACAGGTTGTTGTTTATCCCAGAAAGTGGCAAGTTCTTCCCGAATCGCGGCGCGTAAACGGGCTTCAAAATCAGGTTTATCTGCCTGAAAAATTTGCATAAACAAGGGGTCGTCGTGGTAAGCGCTATATAAAATGGAATTAGCCTGGCGGAGTTGTTCTGCATTGAGTTGTTCGATACGACACTTGGAAAAGTCCAGCATTGTGCTTTGATTCATACCACGCCCCTTTTTTATAGTTCCACTGACGATAGCAGGGCGCATTGGAACTGCAAGTTTATCAAAAGGCAACAAAAAAGCCGGGCAAGAAATACCCGGCTTTTTGACAGTACAGTTTTAGATTACAAATTCTGGTAGGCCTTATCACCCCAACCCACTAACAGGCCACGCTTGAAAATCAGCGCGGTACATTCGTCTTTGCTGGTCATGCCGTCGCTGTGGCTATGATGGGTGCGGTAAAACAGCACTTCAACGGTTTCGCCTTGCTTGTTAAAAGACTCGCTGAATGCCGGCGTGCCGAGATTTTGTCTCACAGCACCAATATCAGTGCCGGTCTTTAACGCGCTGACGTAATTTTGATTGTATTGCTGAGTTTTGCGCCAGTTATTGCCATCGTCGTCGTCATCAAAATCGTCATTACCAACTGCCACAACACACCCGGATAAACTGCTGATCACTGCAACTGCGGTGACTAATTTGATAAATGCGTGCATATCTTTTCCTTATATTTTGAACAAACAATTCGGTAGCTGAATTGATAAATGCGGACAGCAAGGGGGATGCCAACATTTAAATCTTATATTATCAATAACTTAGACTAGAGCTATCGCAAGTACAGAATTAAAAGTGGTAAATTAAACCAATATTTAGCCAATGTTACGAATTCTGATGAACACATTACTGAGCAGAATCAGCGTTATCGCGGGCCAGCTGCAGCAGGAAGGTAAAACTCCAAGTCTGGCGCTGGTCAGAGCCCGCCTGGGCGGGGGGATTAACCCATCGGAGCTGTTCAGCGCCTATCAAAGCTGGCGTGCACAGGGCTGCCCATTGCAACATTCGTCAGAACAACCGACCGTCATCCAGGCCCAGCCTGCCGAGAATCCTCAGCCAGATTGGCATGCAGACATCACAAGGCTTGAACAAAAGCTGGATTTAATCCTGCAGCTGTTACAGAGCAAAAACTGATGTATGCCGCCGATTTGTCTTTCCGGGTTATCGGTGATACCAGCTATGACGCGGCAGAAGCTGCCATTCGTCGTTATCTGGAAGCGTTGATTTTTCAGGGGCAGGTCCTTGGCCGTGAATTTCCTACGGTGTTACAGCAGGAGTATTTTGTCAGCCGGGTTGTGCTGCCTGACCAGGATGCCCTGTTGATGGCCCATCACAGCGATGCAGGCCGGCAAGCTTTGCACGCATTGCAGCGAGCCGGGCTATCTTATCCCAAAGCAGAGATCGCCGGCGTAGACCTCATGTCGAATCATACAGATCCCTGCCCGAGTGCAGAGCAATACATTCTGTATTGCCGCTTTGCGCAAATGAACTCGGTGCTTTACTGCGCCGAACACTTTGCTCCAGTACCCTTGTACCGTTTTGGCACAAACACCGGCTTTGAGGATTTAATCCGCTGGCAGCTGCAATATCAGGCGCTGGATGAAATCCAGATGCAGGAAGACAGTGTGCTGCTGCAGCCCGCTGAACGCGCCCTGCAAAACTTTGGCAGCAAGCTCAACCGTCAGGGCCGTGCCTTTGCCCGTAGTATCAGTCAGCGTATAGCGAAACCGGTGTATTACGCCTTGTATCGGGGCAGCAGCAATGATTGCGCTGCAGAACAACACCGCCGCTGTCCAGGATGTGGCGGCGAATGGCTGCTACCAGAGCCCTGGCATCAAAGGTTTGACTTTCGCTGCGACCGCTGTTTGCTGGTCAGCAACATTGCCTGGCAATGTCAGGGTTAATCACCGTCTCAGGCAGGTCGCAGCTGGCGTAAAAAGCTCAGTAGGTCTGGTGCCAGCAGCTGCTTAACTTCCTGCCCGGTATGCTCCAGAAACACTTCACCAGTGCTGTTAAGCACCGACAACATCGTATCTTCCTCGTCCGTCACGGCAAAAAACAACGTCTCCCGTTGTTTCAGCCGGCGCTTCATCAGTACATGAGCGATTAAATTTTGTTGCAGGCGGACAAAATCCCCCGGATGCCAGAGTAATAGCAGACTGGCAGGGCCACGTGGATGTGCCACCGGCAGATCTGCCCCCCACAATGTGGCGTAGAACTCTTTGATGGATGGATGCAGCGTTAGATCGAGGCCTTGTTCAATGCCGGCAAAATCGAGTGGTGTAGTTTGTGCAACCGGCCACCAGGCGACTTGCTCAGCAACGACTTCACCGAACTGAGCCGGTGATGATTCAGCTGGATCAGCCCAAGCCCGCCATTGTTCACCGCGTTGTCGCGCCAGTGCCTCAGATTGTTGTGCCAATTGCAGTAACTGCTGCTGTAACTCGGACATCGGTATGCGCTTCCTGTGATAAACTGGGCAAAGTTGCCTTCTGATCATTTTATGCTTTTCGGATCTATCATGACAAAACAAACTGAAGCCGCCTTAGCGCACCTGAGCCTGGGCAAAGTGACTGCTTACGCCGATCAATATGACGCCGGCTTGTTGCAACCAGTGCCCCGCCAGCTGGCGCGCGATGCGATAGGTCTGAGTGCCGATTCTGTATTGCCCTTTGTCGGCCACGACATTTGGCACGGTTATGAATTGTCCTGGCTCAACAGCAAAGGCAAACCCATGGTGGCTTTGCTGACGGTGACAGTACCTTTTGACTCGGCCAACCTGATTGAGTCCAAATCATTTAAGCTCTACCTGAATAGCTTTAACCAGACCCGGTTTCGGGATATCAGTCAGGTGTATCAGACCATGCAGCAGGATTTATCCACCTGTGCCGGTAAACCTGTAGTTGTGACCATTCACCACGTCAACGAACTGGTGGCGTTTCAGCCGACCTGGATCCCAGGACGTTGTATCGACGAGTTGGATATCGAAATAGACCAGTATCAGTATGACGGCGCCCTTTTACAGTTGGCCGGGCCCGGCAACATAGCCGAAGAAAAATTACATTCTCATCTGCTGAAATCAAACTGCCTGATCACCTCGCAACCAGACTGGGCCAGCGTATTTATTCACTACAAAGGCCCGGCACTTTGCCATGAAAGCCTGCTCAGGTACCTGATTAGCTTTCGCCAGCACAATGAATTTCATGAACAATGTGTGGAACGCATTTATACCGATATTTGGCGTCTGGCGGCGCCTGAATTTCTGGCGGTGTATGCCTGCTATACCAGACGCGGTGGATTGGATATCAACCCGCTGCGCAGTAGTGTGCCTTACACGCCACCGAATATCCGCCTGACCCGGCAATAACAACCGGAACGCTGAAACGCAAAAAGCCCGCACTGCGGGCTTTTTACTTCAACGATACGACTATTTGGCTGCTGGCAGTTCCATACCGAGCCAGGCCTGATAATAAACCTTTTGTTGGCGGCTGGGTTTGGCTACTGGCGTGATTTGCCAATTACCTGCCGGCTGCGCCTGAGGCGTCAGCTGACGTTCCAGTAAACGACCGTCGCGGAACAACGTCAGGGTCACAGTGCTACCGGCTGCGAAATCTTTCAGGCGTTCCGTCAGTTCAGTCTGCAGCTGTAAGCCATTGACTGCGATGATCTGGTCGCCGACTGACAAATCAGCCAACCAGGCTGGCGAGCCCCGCTCGACTTTGGTCACTTCAGCCAGATCTTTTTGCGCCTGTACCGTCAGGCCACTGAATGGCTCTGTGGCTTTGGGCTTGCTCAGCTGCAGGCCTGCAGCTTTTAAAATGGCGTCGGCGTCCAGTTCCAGCGGGCTTTCCACCTGAGCAGCCCAGAACTCTTGCAGCGGCTTTCCGGTTAAATCCAACGCAATCTGCTGCACATCAGCTGCGGTAAAAGCCGTAGTTTTACCAAAGCGTTGATACAACTCATTGTGCAAAGTGCGGTAATTAGCCTTTAAACCACTGTGACTTAACAGGAAATGATCCAGCATCCAGCTGACCAGATACCCTTCACTGTAAATGTTCACACTGAAATTATCCGCATGATCACCACTAAGGCTGATCCAGTTATCAAAGCTACTCTGGGCCACGGATTGAATTTCACGTCCCGGCGTACGGTCGAAGCGTTTTAAGCGTTTGGCAAGGTCAGTATAAAACTCTTCCGGAGTCATCAGGCCCGCACGCAACAGCAACTGATTCTGGAAATAGCTGGTGGAACCTTCCGAGATCCACAACAGTTTGCTGTAATTTGGCTGCAAATAGTCGTAGGGCACCAGCTCTGCCGGCCGGTAGGCTTTGACGTTCCAGGTATGCACCAGCTCATGCGCTGCCGTTGACAGGAATTCCAGGTAGTGCTCGCGTTTGCGGAAACTGAAGCGATCACGCTGGATCACCGTCGAATTCAGATGCTCTGTCGCGCCGCGCGCACCAGTGGCCGCATGCACGATAAACAAGTAGTTCTGGTATGGATACCCCTGCCAGATACTGCTGGCCTGCATGACGATCTTCTGCAGATCTTTAACTGTTTGCGCAGTGTCGAAATTACCCTGCCCCCAAAACACCACTTCATAATCACGACCATCGGCGTTGAAACTGAAAGTCTGGTGGATGCCGGTTTCAATTGGCGAATCAGCTAACACGTCATAATCTGCGGCCTTAAAACTGTGGGCACCGGTCCGTGCCATGCCGGATGTACTGCGCCACTGTGCAGGTACCTGCAAACTGACAGTCACCGGTTCTTTACGTAGCGCTTCGTGATACATCAGATAGGCCGAGGCATTGATGTAAGCATGCGTATCGTCAATATGCCGGGTACGCTGATTGAGTTCGTTGGCGTAGACCTGATAACGCACTTCCACTATTCCTGCGGCCGGAACCTGCAGTTGCCAGGTACTTTTTTCGGTTTTTTCTACGGGCAGTTGTGGTCCGTCTAACAGCCGGGCTTCAAAACGACGTACACCATTGGCTAAATCAAGGATTTGATATTTGCCGCTACGCCAGGCGGGGAGTTTCAGTTCAAAAGGGCCGGCCTGTGCGGCAGTCAGTCTGATGGTGACATCAGCCAGATGTTGATCGGGTTCAGTAATTTTGATCTGGTAGTCGACAGCTGCACCGGCAAATAAAGGACACAGCAGCAGGAAGAAAGCAAAATATCGCATAAATACTCCGTTTTTTTCCACAGCCTATGCAATAAAACGGCGCGAAACCAGAACTTTGCGTCGAAGGTGGCAAATTTCACTGCCAAAATTCATGTAACCCAACATGTAATAGTACAAAATAACTTTTACTTTCGAATCGAAATATGTTTAAATTAATTCCGTTGGTGCCAGACACATCAACCCAACCGAATGCTTGACTTAATGCTGATACAGGAAAGTTGTTATGAACATGCTTACCGCTGCTGAAGAGCAAACCTGGTTACCCTACTACCTGACAAAAAAATAATTCGCGCTGCCATTGAGCAGCCGGAATAAATAAAGCCGGTGACTTTTAAGTCCCGGCTTTATTTATTTTAAAAAATGCATAAATTTCGTTTCGAAAGAAAACAAGTACAATCCGCTGCTCTTCAGATTTCACGAAAAACAAGATATTGAATCTGCGAAAAAAACTCATGGTCTGCCCAGCACTGCAGCCGCTTATTTTTGACTGTGCTTTTTACGCATAAGCGATATACTTAGCCCAGCCTTCTTCGCCGATACTGACGGGAACATCTGAGTCGTGGATTCCGAACAATCTCTGAAACAACAACTTGCCACTGCCGTTAAAGCCCGCAAGCAGCTGGAAGACACCTACGAAAGTCAATTCGTCATTTTGACGCAGTTCGTCGCCAGATTATCTCTGGTGTGCAAAGGCATTGATGTTGAACTTGATAACCGGCTGGCTCGTCTGCGGCAACAATTGGGGAATGGCATCGATCTGGAAAAATTGTTACCACAAATCGATGCGACGACAGAACATCTGAAGACTCTGGAAAGCCGGCAACAACAAGAGGTGCGCAAGGCACAACTGACAATCAGTGAGGCCGGAAAACTGCTGCAGAAACAGCGAGGCTTACCGAATCAACTCAGACGCGATTTACGGGATTTATTGTCAAGGGTCGAAGAGCCTGCGCCGACTATTCATGCGTATATTCCGCACCTGACGCATCTGACCGAACTGTACCAGCTGGCGTTAAATGCTAAACAAAGCCTTGATTTACAAGAAATTAGCGACAGTACACGTTATGAACGTATTTGCCGGCAGATCTCAGTTGAGCTGACCAACCTGCTGAGTGAACTGGCATTTGAAGGGACTTACGCGAACGCCATTAATACCATCCGGGTCAGTCTGTTGGGCGAACTTAGTATCGAAAAACTGCTGGAAGCCTGCCTTCGCACTATCGAAATCATCATATCCAGTATCAACGAAGAGCGGCAGTCGGCGCAGCATTTCCTGCTGAAACTCAATGACGCACTGAACAGCGTACAAAACTCGCTGGTGTCGTCGCTGAAATCGACCAATAACATCCGCGAAAAAATGGCGCAGCTCAATCAACAGATCGAGCAACAAATCAATGTGTTAAGCCACGACACCCAATCTGCCACTTCGCTCGAACAGCTACAGTTACTGGTCACGGATAAATTAAACACTTTAAGCAACTCCTTAAAAGACAAAGAGCAGCTGGAAAAACAAGAACGCGAAATTCTGCTGGTGTCGGTCAAAGAAATGGATAGCCGCTTAAAAGAACTGGAAGAAGAAGCCCGACAGTTCAAAAAACGTCTGGCCGAACAGAAATTCCGCAGCCTGCAGGATGCGCTGACCGAGTTGCCAAACCGCGCGGCTTTTGATGAACGCTTTGAGCTGGAACTTAAACGCAGCCGGCGCTACAACACACCACTGTCAATTGTCTTGGCGGACGTAGATCACTTTAAAACCATCAATGACACTTATGG
>CBFGPY010000056.1:0-9237 GCA_965650755.1 uncultured Chromatiaceae bacterium
GACATTGCGGCCCTGATCAATCGACAGCGGCATGTAGATTTGATTACCGACATAAATGGTTTTGACCTGCGGCGGTACTGCTGCGCTTAACCAATGATTCTGGTCAACGCGGGCATTGGCTAAAAAGCCTGGCACCCAGTCCGGATCCGCCTGCCAGGGTTCCAGCAATTTCTGATAGTCGGATTCTGCTTTGAGCACAGTGCCGGGCACCTGGGTGTCGTCCTGTGGTTTTTCACGTTTGCTGGTTTTAAATTCCTGCTTGCTGGCCAGCAGCGGCTCTTTGCCCTGCAACAGCCATTCGTTGGCATTGCCAAGCGCAATCAGCACGCCACCCCGTTGCACAAATTGCCGCAGTAATTGTTGACCGCGTTCACCCAATGCGTTTTGGTAGCTGCTGCGTGTCGAAGGCAGAATGAGCACGTCATAGCCCTGCAGCGCAGATTGCAGCATTTGCGCCGGCCGTAGCGCTGTCACCGGATAACCGATAAACCGCTCCAGCACAAAACGGGCACTGCCGGCGCTGAGCGGATCCGTCGGTTCATCCCACACCATAGCGATATTCACTTTGGGAATAAGCTTGACCTGACCAGAGCCAAAGTTCGGCCCGTCTTGCACCCAACTGCTGTTGATACCTTCAACCAAAGCGCCTGAGTTTGCCGCCAGCGCCGCAATTTTGTCAGCAAGAGCAGGGTTATCAGCCTTGCTCAGGATCAGTGTGCCGGCCGGATATTGTTTGCCGTTCTGATGGGTAAAAGCGACATCAGCGCTTTTGATTTTAATGCCTTGCTGTAAAGCCGCGCTCATCAGCCGCGCTGCAGCCATGTCGCCCCAGGGCACCAGATAGCCATAACTGGCATCCGGCGTGCTGACCTGTCCCGGCAGAATAGTCTCTGAGCCAACCACCACACTATTCACTTCCACGGCATTACTGCAGCGATTCACCTGCAGGTTATACATTTGCGGCAAGGACCAGGCGGTTACGTCATAAATCTGGTCCGGCAGATTATTGGCGCGGCGCTCTTCCTGCTGTTTGATAAATTTTGCATCCATCGGCACTGTGTCGTCCAACACGGCGCGGATGAGCTGATAAGTCGGCTGCGCGGTATTCACCACATAAGCACCTTGTTGGTATGACTGACCACAGGCGCGGAAGTCCTCTTTGGCCTGCTCCACCCGGATGCCATGCTGCGTCAACACACCCATCAGCTTCTGATGGCCGGCTCTGTCGCGGCTGGCCGGGAAAATATAACTGCCGATGCCGTCTCTGCTGCCCTGTTTCAGCGCCTGTTGCCGGTACTGATAAAAACGCTGCAGCAGTTCTTTGCGTTTGTTGGCTGCGGTTTCCAGCGTGGCCGTGTAAGCAATAAAGTTACGCTGCACACCATCAGCAAAGGTCACCACAGAACCATCTTGTTTACGATAAGCATGGCCCCGTGCAGAACCCATCTCATAGGTCATCGCAATGCTGCCGTGATACAAAGGCCAGCTGGCGCCATAGCCCGGGAAAAACGCATCAAAGATTTCGCGGGTGAAATAGTCATAACCCAGCGCATCAAACTGTTTTGCATTGTTCTGACCAAACCACTGCAACGTCTCGCGTTGTGATGGCAGGATAAATGGATTGTAAGGCTCGGCTTCCGGGCTGAAATAATAACTCTGATCGCCGCCCATCTCGTGGGAATCAACATACACCAGCGGGAACATCTGCTGCAGCGCCTTCACCCGTTGCTGAATTTCCGGCTGGGTCAGCGCAACCCAATCCCGATTCATATCAAACAGATAATGATTGGTGCGGCCATTGGGCCAGGGTTCGTTATGTTCGGCGGAAAAACGGTCGGCGGAATGCACAAGGCCGGCGGTGGCGTAATAACGGCTGACAAATCGGTGCTGGCCGTCCGGGTTTTGTAGCGGTTCGATGTAGACCAGCGTGTTATCAAGAATTTGCGCTGCTTTGCCGCTTTGCTCGGCGAGCAGGAAATACGCCAGCGCCATGGCCGCATCCACCGGGCTGATTTCATTGCCATGTAAAGTACTGGACACCCAGACACTGGCTGGCAGCTGTTGCAGCAACTGTTCGGCGCTGTCGCTACTTAAGGTCCGTGGATCGGCCAGACGGCGCATATCGGCTTCGAGTTGTGTTAAGGCGCTCAGATGTACCGGCTTGCCAATCACTACATAAAACAGCGGCCGGCCCTGTGCGCTTTTACCATATTGCACCAGCTTCAGCCGGTCCGGCGCTGCCTGCTGCAGCTGACGAAAATAATCCAGCACTGCAGCTGGTTCAGTGATGCGGCTGCCCAACGCATAACCCAGCGCCTGTTCCACCGTCGGCACAGCGTTGTTGTACTGGCTGCCCGGGAAATAAGGCAAAGCCGCAGCAGATTCATTGGCAAACGCTTGTCCGGCGAATAATTGGCCCGCAACAAGGCATACAACAGGGAGGATCCGGCGCATCAGCGAGAACTCAGTTTGGTTAAAAAAGACCAAACTAAGGGGTCAGCGCTGCGCCGGCAAGCACCGTACAAAATTTCTGCGACCAGCCGGAGTTTTGTTGCGATGGCGGTTTTTTCTTACCATCAGTGAGGATGTGGACGGAAAAATGAAAACTTGCCGTCCCACCCATAGGGGCTCTCACCGCAAAGACAAAACGGATTAGGATTTGGTTAAAACAACAGTTCTATTTTGTCGTTACCTAAAAAAATCCCCGCAAAGCGGGGATTTTATAGATTTCATCCGAAGTTAACGCTTATTGCAACACAGCGATATCCGCTACCTGCAGGAACAGTGCGCGTAACTGAGCCAGTAGTGCCTGGCGGTTCAGCCGCACTTTGGCGTCATCTGCGTTGACCATGACCTGATCAAAGAACTGATCGACTACGTCGCGCAGCTGCGCCAGATGGGCCAGGCCTTCGCTATAGCTGCTAAGGCTTTGCTGATAAGCCTGCTCCGCCACAATGGCGCTGTGCAGGGCTTTTTCCGCCGCTTCGCTTAACAAACCTGCATCCACAGTGGCAGGAATGGCTTCGGTCACTTTCGCCAGAATATTCGCTACCCGCTTGTTGGCAGCGGCTAATGCCAGTGCAGCGTCCAGCTTGCGGAACTCCGCCACCGCTTTGACGCGGCGGTCAAAGTCGGCCGGATTGGTTGGCCGGCGAGCTAACACCGCCTGGATCACGTCGATGCCGTAACCTTCAGCTTCATACCAGGCGCGGAAGCGGCCTAACATAAAGTCCAGCACTTCATCAGCTACTTGCGCATTGCTCAGCTTGTCGCCAAATGTGGTTTGGGCAAAGCCAATCACGTCGAGCAAATCCAGCGGCAGCTGTTTCTCCACCATGATACGCAGCGCGCCAATGGCGGCACGACGCAGCGCAAAGGGGTCTTTGTCGCCTTTTGGCGCCTGACCGATGCCAAAAATACCGACTAACGAGTCAAGCTTGTCGGCAATAGCCACAGCGCAGCTGACTAACTGGCCCGGCAATGCATCGCCGGCAAAACGCGGCATATATTGCTCGTTCAGCGCCAGCGCGACCGCTTCGGCTTCACCGTCGATGCGCGCATAGTGCATGCCCATAATGCCCTGGGTTTCCGGGAATTCACCGACCATGTTGCTCATCAGGTCAGTCTTCGACAATAAACCCGCGCGTTTCGCGTGTTCAACATCAGCACCGATTTTGCCGGCAATGTAACCTGCCAGTTCGCTGATACGCTGTGATTTCTCGAGCAGCGTGCCGAGCTTTTGCTGGAACAACACAGTGCCAAGGCTTTCCAGCCGGTCAGCCAGTTTGGTCTTTTTATCAACACCAAAGAAGAACTGCGCGTCGGTTAAGCGTGGCCGCACCACTTTTTCGTTACCCGAAATGATTTGCTGCGGGTCTTTGCTGGCGATGTTGGCAACAAAAATGAATTTATTCAAAAGCTTGCCAGCTGCATCTTTCAGCGGGAAATACTTCTGGTTGTCTTTCATCGTCGACATTAACGGCTCTGGCGGCACTTCGAGGAAACGTTCTTCAAACGAACCCACCAGCACCACCGGCCATTCAACCAACGATGACACTTCTTCGAGCAGAGCGTCGTCCATCTGGGCGATACCCTTTAAGCTTTCAGCAGTTTTCTCGACTTCGGCTTTGATAAAGGCTTTGCGCTTGTCGTAGTCGGCCACTACAAAAGCCTGCTCCAGCGTGCTTAAGTAAGCATCCGCATTAGCAATTTCGACTTTGGCTGGCGCGTGGAAACGATGACCGTGAGTGACGCGGCCAGCCGCTTTACCGAGAATAGTGGCTGGCACCACATCGTTGCCATACAACATGATGATGGTGTGGACCGGACGGATAAACTCAGCGTCATTGGCGCCCCAGCGCATTGGCTTGGCAATTGGCAGTTTTGCCAGTGCTGTGGCGACCACTTGTTCCAACAGCGCCACTGTCGCGACACCTGTGACTTTGGCTTTGTGAATCAGCCAGGCGCCTTTGTCTGTTTCCAGACGTTCAGCTTCAGCTACTGTGATGCCGTTCGACGCCGCCCAGGCTTGTGCTGCTTTAGTCGGCTCGCCATTGGCATCAAAAGCACCGGCGATGGCCGGGCCGCGTTTCTCCACGACTTTGTCGGCTTGCTGCGCTGCCAGTGCATTGACGCGAACCGCTAAGCGACGCGGTGCTGCGTACCATTGGCTGTCAATGAAACCCAGACCCAGTTTATTCAGTTCATCCAGGATGTTCTGCTGCAACGCCGTTGCTAAGGTTTTTAACGACTTCGGTGGCAGCTCTTCAGTGCCAATCTCGACAAAAAAATCTTGAGCCACGATCAGGCCTCCTGCTTGGTGTTACGGCATAACGGGAAGCCAAGCTTCTCACGTGCCGCGTAATAAGCTTCTGCACAGGCCTTAGCCAGCGTGCGGACCCGCAGAATGTAACGCTGACGCTCAGTCACTGAAATGGCGTGACGGGCATCCAGCAGGTTAAAGGCGTGTGAGGCTTTCATAACTTTTTCATAGGCCGGCAGCGGCAGCCCCAGCTCAATCAGCTTATGGCTTTCCGCTTCATGCTGATCAAAAGCAGCAAACAGCGCCGGCACATCGGCGTGTTCGAAGTTGTAAGTCGATTGCTCGACTTCGTTTTGATGGAACACATCGCCGTAGGTGACGCGCCCCATCGGGCCATCAGTCCAGACCAGGTCAAAAATGCTGTCGACGCCTTGGATATACATCGCAAGACGCTCTAAACCGTAGGTGATTTCGCCAGTGACCGGGCGACATTCCAGACCACCAACTTGCTGGAAGTAAGTGAACTGCGTCACTTCCATGCCGTTCAGCCAGACTTCCCAGCCTAAACCCCAGGCACCTAAAGTCGGTGATTCCCAGTTGTCTTCGACAAAACGGATATCGTGCACCAGGGTGTCGATACCGAGTTCACGTAAAGAGCCTAAGTACAGCTCCTGAATGTCAGACGGCGACGGCTTCAGAATGACCTGGAATTGATAATAATGCTGCAACCGGTTCGGGTTTTCGCCATAACGACCATCGGTCGGACGACGGCATGGCTGCACGTAAGCGACGTTGCTTGGCTCCGGGCCCAGCGAACGAAGGAATGTCATCGGATGGAAGGTACCAGCACCCACTTCCATATCCAGCGGCTGCACAATGACGCAGCCCTGACGAGCCCAATAATCCTGTAATGCCAGGATCAGGCCCTGAAAGGTTTTAATATCGTATTTGTGCATAGAAAGCGCACCTGCTCCGCTATTTCGGCAATAAAGACCGGAAAGTATACCCATTTGTGCGGCTTTTCTGTAGCGCAATGGCGCGGTTTTTCCGCGGTTTTTCTGTGCTCGTCCTTGTCAGGCGTGGGATCCAGACAAAATAGCAAAAGAGCCAATGGCCCCTTTGCTGTTTTGACTGTAAATCGCGGGTTTTAATGCGTTGGTGAGACCTCCACCCGCTCAATGTCGCTGGACACCGGGTCCATGACAAAATCGAGTTGCACTTTGGCTTGTTTCATCCCGCTCGCGGATGGGCTATAGGCCCATTGCTGTAATGCAGTGACGGCTACTTTATCAAACACCTGCGCTGGCACGGATTTGATAATTTGCACATTCTGCACAGTGCCGTCCGGCTGAATATCAAACTCGGCGACAACATAGCCTTCGGTGCCAGCTGCTGCTGCACCTACCGGAAAACGCGGCTCCACACGCATAATTGGTTTCATCTCTGCAGCCGCGTCCGCCGCCTGTACTGGCTGTTGCAGCCATAACGTGGCACCGACTAAAGCTATCAGGGTCAGCGCCAGCGCTGTTTTGCTAAAACCCTGTTGGTGCTGTAACAATTGCAGCCGTTGTTTCATCATTTTTTTATCTCCATAGTGGTTGCTGAGCAGTTGCCAATGGGCGGTGCTGCTTTGAGCATGGCTTTGTACATTGCTCAGCAGCGCATAACTGTAAGCAATCTTTTGTTGAGAACTAGCAGTCGCTAATACCAAAGCATCACAGGCCAGTTCCTGATCTTGCCGGTAAGCGCGATACGTCAGCCAGCAAAGTGGGTGAAACCAGAACAAAGTCAGCACTATTAAGGCAAGCAGATTGGCGTGCAGGTCACCGCGACGCCAATGCGTCAGTTCGTGTTGTAAGATTAACTGCTGTTGCTGCGGGTCAAAACGTTGTTGAAAATCCACCGGTAACAACACCGTCGGAGACCACAATCCCGTCACATAAGGCCCTTGATGGTCACGGCTTTGTTTGCAGGTTACGCTGGTTTCTGCAATGGTAAATCGGCTGGCGGCGCACAGCTGCAGGCGGATGCGCTGATATTGACGCCACATCGTAACAGCCATGACGCAGACGCCGCTGAGCCACAATGCCAATACCAATAACGACCACCGTTGCTCATCCGCCAAGCCAGAGCTCAGCTGATGCATATTCAGCTGCACTTTATAAATGCTGGTATCGGCAACGGGGCTCAGTTGCAGCGGCAGTAACGGCCATAGCAGCAAGAGCGGCACAGCAAGCCATAGACTATATTGCCAGCGCGCGCCCAACCAACGCAGTGCCAATGGCCGCACCAGCAATAGAGCGGTGAGCAACAAGGTTAAAGGCAATACTTGTGTCAGCAACCAGTTCAGCATTATTTCTGCTCCTGTTCCCATTTCGCGATCAGCTGTTTCAGTTCAGCCACATCTTCGGCATTCAGTTGCTGCTGTTCGGCAAAGCCTGCGACCAATGGCGCGAGTCGGCCAGATAACACCCGCTGGATAAAACTCTGGCTTTCGCGTAGTTGATAATCCGACTGCTGCAATACCGGCGAATACAGATAGGCACGGCCATCTTTTTCGAAACTGACCGCCCCTTTGCCGATCAGTCGGTTCAAGAGTGTTTTTACCGTTTTTTCATGCCACTGACTGGCATCGGCTAATTGCTCCACTACCTGATTCGCAGTCTGCGGTGCTTGTCGCCACAGGACTTTCATCACTTCCAGTTCGGCCTGGCTGATTTCTTTCATTGTTTCACTCCGTATTGGACTGATTTTGGGCGATGTCTAACTAATAAGATTACATCTGTAATTCATTTTCTATTACAGATGTAATCTTTTGAAGCAAGCCGGATTTATCCTTTCTTTAGAATTTTTTTGCCAAATACTGGCGCGTTTTTTTGCTCTTTTTTATTTGCGGTCCCCGTTAGTCCGTTCAATGAGTACCGGCCCTGCAACCTGAATCAGGAATAGTGCTTAAGTCGGTCCTTTTCCCACTTATCTTTTTTAACTCAATTCATCAGCATTTGAAGTGTGCTGTATGTGCGTGTGCCGATCCAAAGGATTTACCAACTTGCTGGCACTCCGGAGTACTGTTTTGTCGCAGCGTTTCAGCTTGCTGTTATTGGCAAAATTTGCTGGTCGTACACGCCTATTGCGACAAGGTTTGTGTTGGCACTATTTGCTGAGCATTGCCGCAGCTTAAATTTCCGCAGCCAAGCCTCTCCCGCTGCAAAGTCAGATTGCTGTTGGTTCCGCCTATTGTCGGGTTGCAATTAACTTTAGCTACGCTGCACCAGCACTGAAACCTTCACAGCGGTGTTGCTTTATTTAACGAAGCGACAAGACAAGTGGCTACTTCTGAGCAATGCTTAGCGAGCGACAGCTCTGAGGTCAGATGATGAGTTCAGCTAAGGTTCGATATTTTGTTGGGTGGGCATTCGGATTGCTGCTTGTACTGGCACAGTGTCCAGCTGTAGCCGAGGACAGTGTGACTATCGTCTATGCAAAGCCCATCCAGCAAGGCGATAGCCACAATTTGTATCAGGTGAGATTGCTGTCTGCGGCCTTGCGCCATGCTGGTATAACACATCAACTGGTTGAAGCCGAAGTACCGATGGTGCAGGACCGGTCTTTACGCACTGTTGCAGTTGAAAACGGCATCGATGTGTTTTGGAGCGTGACCACCATAGAACGCGAGCATCTATTAACTCCGGTGCGATTCCCTATCGATAAAGGCCTATTTGGTTGGCGGCTCCTGCTCATTTCACCTAAGACAGCTGAAAAATTTCCGCATATCGGCTCATTGCAAGATCTGAAAAAACTGTTGTTTACCCAGGGTCATGACTGGCCGGACGCTGAGATTTTGCAAGCCAATAAACTCAAAGTACTTTTATCCAATGAGTATCACTCAATGTTTGAAATGTTAGCGAGTAATCGCGTTGACGCTTTCCCTCGGTCTGTACTTGAAATATGGCGTGAGCGTACAGAAGCGTCACAGCCGCTACCGGTGGAGCCAAGTATAGTTCTGCATTATCCAGCTGCCTTGTACTATTTTTTTTCGCCACGCCAACAACAGCTTGCGCAACAAGTAGAACTTGGGCTTGAACGAATGCTTAAAAATGGTGAGTTTGAACGCATGTTTCAGCAAGAATTCGCCGAAGCACTGGCTTTGTCAAAACTGGATAAACGTCTGGTAATTGAACTGAAGAATCCATTATTTCCACAAGCAACACCTTTGCATCGTAATGAGTTATGGTATCAACCATCGAAGTAGCTTTTGAAACTATTCGGCAATCACAATCAGACATAAAAAAAGCAGACCGAAGTCTGCTTTTTTGCTTTTGACGTGATTACACGTCCAGGTTTGCTACCCGTAGGGCGTTCTCTTCAATGAAGGCACGACGTGGTTCTACCTCATCGCCCATTAGCGTATTAAACAGCTGGTCTGCGCCAATGGCGTCTTCGATAGTGACCCGCAGCATACGCCGGGTGTTCGG
>CBFGPY010000057.1:0-9194 GCA_965650755.1 uncultured Chromatiaceae bacterium
GGATTTTCTTTAATCAGGCGAATATGTCCGCCAAAGGCATCCCGCAAATTGCTGTGGTAATGGGCCTTTGTACCGCCGGTGGCGCTTATGTGCCGGCCATGGCCGATGAGTCGATTATCGTCAAAGAACAGGGCACCATTTTCCTCGCCGGCCCGCCGCTGGTGAAAGCCGCTACTGGTGAAGAAGTCAGTGCCGAAGATTTAGGCGGTGCCGATGTGCATTGCCGCATATCCGGCGTCGCCGACCACTATGCACAAAACGACGAACACGCGCTGCAACTGGCGCGTAACGCCGTATCCCGCTTAAACCGTGAAACGCCGGTGCTGCGTGACGTGAAGCCTGTTGAAGAGCCGTTATACGACGCGCAGGAGCTGTATGGCATCGTCGGCACTGACCTGAAAAAGCCGTTTGACGTGCGGGAAGTGATAGCGCGGATTGTCGACGGTTCAGATTTCGATGAATTTAAACAGCTGTATGGCCCGACGCTGGTCTGTGGCTTTGCGCGTATTTTTGGCAATCCGATTGGCATCGTCGCCAATAACGGGATTTTATTTTCTGAATCGGCGCAAAAAGGCGCGCATTTCATTGAACTCTGTTGCCAGCGCAAAATTCCGCTGCTGTTTTTGCAGAACATCACCGGCTTTATGGTCGGCCAGAAATACGAAGCCGAAGGCATTGCCAAACATGGTGCAAAAATGGTGACAGCAGTGTCCTGTGCCAAAGTGCCTAAATTCACTGTGTTAATTGGCGGCTCTTATGGCGCCGGTAACTACGGCATGTGTGGCCGCGCTTACGACCCAACCATGATGTGGATGTGGCCAAATGCGCGCATTTCCGTGATGGGCGGCGAACAGGCTGCCGGTGTGATGGCGCAAGTCACCAAAGACGGTCTGGCCCGCAAAGGCGAAACTCTGTCGCCAGAAGCAGAAGCCGCATTAAAACAGCCGATCATTGCTCAATATGAACAGCAAGGTCACCCCTACTACGCGTCGGCGCGGCTCTGGGACGACGGTATTATCGACCCGGCGCAAAGCCGGATGGTGGTGGGACTGGCATTAGCGGCTGCGCTGAATGCACCGATTGAAGAGACACGCTTTGGCGTGTTCCGGATGTAAGGAGCTGTTGATGTCTATTGTCACCACTGAATTCTTACAATACGGCGCGGAATCAGCTTTTGTCGGGGTGCTGCGGTTAAACCGGCCTGAGCTGCATAACGCTTTTGGCGATCTGATGATCGCCGAACTGATTCAGGCGTTGGACGCCCTCGCCGCCATGCCTGGTTTACGCGTGTTACTGCTGGAATCCACCGGCAAAAACTTTTCGGCCGGCGCCGATTTAAACTGGATGCGCGCCATGGCGCAAAAAGATTATCAGCAGAATCTGACTGATGCCGGCGCTTTGGCGCTGCTGATGCAAAAGCTCAATAGCTTTCCGCTGCCGGTGATTGCGCTGGTGCAAGGCGCGGCTTTTGGCGGCGCTGTCGGTTTGGTCGCCTGCTGTGACATGGCCATTGCCACGCCTAAAGCCAGTTTTTGTTTAAGTGAAGTGAAAATTGGTCTGATCCCCGCGGTGATTAGTCCTTATGTGGTACGGGCTATCGGTGAACGCGCTAGCCGGCGTTATTTCACTACGGCGGAACGCTTTGATACGCAGACTGCCTTACAGCTGGGCCTGATTAGTGAAATCTCTGACAACGAAGAGGCGGGATCCTTACGCACCAAAGCGCAGCCTCTGATTGATGCCATCATCACCAACAGCCCGCAGGCTGTTGGTGCAGCTAAGGCTTTAGTGGCTTATGTCGCCGACGCGCCGCTTGAGGCAGACACTATCGCTGAAACCTCCCGCCGTATTGCTGCCATCCGCGTATCTCCGGAAGGTCAGGAAGGTTTAACGGCATTTTTAGATAAACGCACGCCGGCATGGCAACAGCCTGAAAGCGATAGCCACAGCGAGGAATAGCCCAGATGTTTAGCAAAATACTGATCGCCAACCGCGGCGAAATCGCCTGCCGCGTGATAAAAACCGCCCATCAGCTGGGTATACGCTGCGTGGCGGTGTATTCCGAAGCCGACGCCAACGCACGCCATGTGCAAATGGCCGATGAAGCCTTTTTATTAGGCCCGGCGCCGTCGAAAGATAGCTATTTGCGCGCCGACAAAATCCTCGCTATTGCCAAACAAAGTGGCGCTGAGGCCATTCACCCTGGCTATGGCTTTTTAAGTGAAAACGAAGATTTTGCCAAAGCCTGTGCTGATGCCGGTGTCGTATTCATTGGCCCACCGGTGCCGGCTATTGCCGCCATGGGGTCAAAAAGCGCGGCCAAAGAAATTATGAGCAAAGCCGGCGTGCCTTTGGTGCCGGGTTATCACGGTGACAATCAGGACGAAACGTTCCTCGCCGCTGAAGCCAACCGTATCGGCTATCCGTTGCTGCTCAAAGCCGCTTATGGCGGTGGTGGCAAAGGCATGAAAGTGGTCTGGCAGGCGTCTGAGTTTTTAGAGCAGCTGCAAAGCGCCAAACGCGAAGCACTCAACGGTTTTGGCAACGACAAAATCCTGATGGAACGTTACCTGACCAAACCACGCCATGTCGAAATTCAGGTGTTTGCCGACAACTTTGGCAACGCGGTGTATTTACACGAACGCGATTGTTCCATTCAGCGCCGCCACCAGAAAGTCATCGAAGAAGCGCCAGCGCCAAATTTCAGCGCAGAGCAGCGCAAAGCCATGGGCGAAGCTGCTGTTACTGCGGCCAAAGCCATTGGTTATGCCGGTGCCGGTACCGTCGAATTTCTGTTCGACGAAGACGGCTCTTTCTATTTTATGGAAATGAACACCCGGCTGCAGGTCGAGCACCCGGTGACTGAGATGATCACTGGTCAGGACCTGGTCAAATGGCAGTTGCTGGTTGCCAGCAATCAGCCGTTACCGCTGGCTCAGCATGAAATTCCATTAGATGGCCATGCCATTGAAGTGCGGGTTTATGCCGAAGATCCGGACAATAACTTCCTGCCGGCCACCGGCAAATTGACTTATCTGCGCCAGCCGGACTGTCACCGTCATGTGCGGATTGACACCGGCGTGGTGGAATATGATGAAGTGTCGCCGTTTTATGACCCGATGATTGCCAAGCTGATTGTCTGGGACGAAAACCGCGACCGTGCCATCGCCCGCATGCGTCATGCACTGGACGAATACCGCATTGCCGGCGTCAAAACCAATTTAGGCTTTTTAAGCGCGCTGGTGTCGCATCCCGCTTTTGCGGCAGCAGAGCTCGACACGCACTTTATCGAACATCACCAGGCTGACTTATTTGCCCCTGAGCAGTCCGAATCACAACAGGCATTGCTGTTAGCGGCGTTATATTTGCTGTTGAAGCAACAACCGGCCCCGGCTGACCGCTCGCCCTGGAGTTGTGGTTACGGCTGGCGCTTAAATGAAGCGCCACAGGTGCGTTTTAACTTACGAAGTGGCGATAACACTTCGCAAGTGGTGGTCCAAAGTACTGCAACCGGCCAGCGGCTTTGTGTTGGCGACTATTGCATCAACGCCAGCGCCGAACTGCACGGCGACACTTTAACCGCGACTTTATCCAATCAAGGCAGCAGCCATCAGTTCCGCGTGCGGGTCAGTCAATATCAGCAAAACCCACAAAGCCAAATTGTGTCAGTATTCATCGCCCATCAGCGCTTTGATTTTACCTATCAGACCCAGGTGGAAGTCGCTGCGACTGACGAGAGCGCCGGCAGCTTAAAAGCACCGATGAACGGCACTGTGGTCGCAGTGATGGCGAGCGCAGGTCAGCAGGTACAGGCCGGCGAGACGCTGCTGGTGATGGAAGCGATGAAGATGGAATACGCCATCAAGGCGCCGGCAAACGGCGTGGTCAACAGCGTATTCTATCAGGCCGGTGATTTGGTCAAAGACGGTGCTGAGCTGGTGGATTTCAGCGCAGATGCAGGAGCAACAGCATGACAATAGCTTTGCCGCAATCAGTTCGGATCGTCGAAGTTGGGCCACGCGATGGTTTACAAAACGAAAAATCGGTGCCGGTCGAAGCCAAAATAGCGCTGGTTGAAGCGCTGGCGGCGGCGGGCCTCAGCACTATCGAAACCGGTGCTTTTGTCAGCCCGAAGTGGGTGCCACAAATGGCCGATTCAGCACAAGTGTTTAGTGGTATCAAACGCAAAGCCGGCGTCACCTACGCGGCGTTGACACCTAACTTGCAGGGCTATCAGGCCGCACGCGCTGCCGGGGCTGATGAAGTGGCCATATTTGGCGCCGCTTCTGAGGCTTTTTCGCAAAAAAACATTAACTGCTCGATTGACGAAAGTCTGGCCCGGTTTGCGCCGGTGCTGGCCGCAGCGAAAGCCGACGGTGTGCGGGTGCGCGGTTATGTGTCTTGTGTAGTCGGGTGTCCTTATCAGGGTGCTGTAGCCCCGGCCGAGGTGGCCCGCGTTGCCAAAGCGCTGCTCGACATGGGTTGTTATGAAATCTCCTTGGGCGACACTATCGGCGTCGGCACGCCGGCGACCGTGCTGGCCATGCTTGATGCGGTTCTTGCGGTAGTACCTGTGGAAAAAATTGCGATACATTTTCATGACACTTACGGCCAGGCGTTAACAAATATTTACGCCGCGCTAAGCCGCGGTGTCGCTGTCATTGACAGTGCAGTCGCAGGCCTAGGTGGTTGTCCGTACGCTGCCGGCGCGTCAGGCAATGTTGCCACTGAAGATGTAGTGTATTTACTGGATGGTCTTGGCATTCAACACGGCGTTGCGTTACAAAGCCTCGCCCGCGCCGGCTGGGCCATTACCGCAGCGCTCGGGAAAAAACCTAGTTCTAAAGTAGGATTGGCGCTGCAGGCGAAGTGTCAGCAAAATGCCGGACAGAATTAACAGACAGACGCACGCGAGTGACAGTCTGACCATGCAATCTCACAGCTGCTTTAAAGCAGCTGCCCTACAGCAACAGAGGAAGCACAATGGCAGGGTTTAATAAAGTCGTGCACAGTTACGACGAAGCCTTAGCAGGTCTGGCCGACGGTATGACGGTGATCGCGGGAGGATTCGGTCTATGCGGTATCCCGGAAGGCCTGATTGGCCAAATTAAAAAAATGGGCACGCGTGATTTAACCGTGGTGTCGAATAACTGTGGTGTCGACGGTTTTGGCTTAGGCATTCTGCTGGAAGACCGCCAAATCAAAAAGATGATCGCGTCTTACGTCGGTGAAAATGCCTTATTTGAACAGCAGTTATTATCGGGCGAACTTGAAGTGGAATTAACCCCGCAAGGCACGCTCGCTGAGAAGATCCGGGCCGGTGGCGCCGGTATTCCTGCCTTTTTCACCGCCACCGGTTACGGTACACCTGTGGCTGAAGGCAAAGAGACCCGTGAAATCAATGGCCGTAACTATGTGCTGGAACCTTCAATCACCGGTGATTTTGCCATAGTCCGCGCCTGGAAGGCCGACCGTTACGGCAATCTGGTGTTCCGCCACACCGCGATGAACTTCAACCCAATGGTTGCTACCGCCGGCAAAATTACCGTGGCTGAAGTAGAAGAAATCGTTGAACCGGGTGAGCTGGCACCGACGGAAATCCACACCCCGGGTATTTATGTGCAGCGCGTGATCAAAGGCAACTTCGAAAAACGCATTGAACGTCGCATGGTTCGCAAAGATTAAGGAGAAGGACATGGCTTTATCACGTGAACAAGTAGCGATGCGCGTCGCACAGGAATTAAAAGACGGTTATTACGTCAATCTTGGCATCGGTATTCCGACGCTGGTGGCGAACTATGTACCGGCCGGCATCGAAGTGATGCTGCAGTCAGAAAACGGCTTACTTGGTATGGGCCCTTATCCGACCGATGCTGAAGTCGACGCTGATATGATCAACGCCGGCAAAGAAACCGTCACCGCCATCAAAGGCGCTGCGATTTTCTCTTCTGCTGAAAGTTTTGCCATGATCCGCGGCGGTCATGTCGATTTAACGGTATTAGGAGCCTTTGAAGTTGACCAACACGGCAATATCGCCAGCTGGATGATCCCGGGCAAACTGGTCAAAGGCATGGGCGGCGCGATGGATTTAGTCGCAGGCGCACAAAATATAGTTGTGACTATGACGCATGCCGACAAATACGGCAGCTCAAAGTTGCTGGACAACTGTACCCTGCCCCTGACCGGCGTTGGCTGCGTGAAAAAAATCGTCACTGATTTAGCAGTACTGGAAGTCAAAGATGGTGCTTTCCATTTACTGGAGCGAGCGCCTGGTGTGTCAGTTGAAGAAATTCAGCAAAAAACAGCAGGTAAGCTGGTGATCCATGGCGATATCCCAGAGATGACATTCGCCGGATAAAGGATTAAAACGCATCACCGAACCGTGCTGAACTGCACTTGGCAGCATGCTCAGTCAACCAGAGCCGGTGGAATTAATAAAGGTCGCTACTGCGACCTTTATTATTTATTGCACTGCAACCAGCCTGCCAGTGCTGTTAAATACATTTCCGCCAACCACTGCAGTCATTTCACCGGAGCGGATTAAACTGACTTCATGTTGTTGACCGATAATCATCACAAACGCTAGTTTGCGATTCTGCAACAAATACCAACCGACCTGATAACCCGGTAATCGGATACCGTTTACGGCCAACACCGGAGCATACTCACCCAGTTGCTCCTGCGGCAACACATTAATGGCACTACTGGCAAGTCCAATATTATCGATTTGCGCATGATAGAAACCAGCCTGCAGCGCCAGCCGGTTTTCTTCCAGTATCACTGTGTTGCTGCTAAGACCCCAACTCAATCCCATATAAACCATAGTGGCGCCGACCATTGACCACAATGCCGGCCGCAGCGGCAAGCGTCGCCACAGACAAAATAGCCATATCGCAAGCACCGGTAGAAAAACCACCAGACCAAACAGCAGTAAATAGAGTTGCCAACCAATTTCTAAACTAGACATGTCGCCGAACGAGAGGTGAATAATTAACAAAATTGTATCACGCAGGAAAATTCACGCGACAATATTTAGTTAAATTTACCTTTTTTGCTGATTAGTTGAGCACTAACGCGTCGGGTTCTCACTGATAAAAATGGTCCCGATATGCTTTGGGTGTCATTTGTGTGTGTTGCTGGAACAATTTACGAAACGACGAGACGTCTTCATAACCAACCTGTTGCGTCAGCTGTTCCAGTGGTAACAATGTGGTTTCCAGCAGACTTTTTGCCTTATCAATCCGCAACTTTTGCAGCCATGCCATTGGTGTGTCGCCGGTCGCTGATTTAAACCGGCGGATCAAAGTCCTGCCACTCATCGCAAAGCGTTGCGCCAGTTGCTGCAAATCCAGCGGTTCGGCCAGATGCTTACGCAGATAGAGCTGCACTGCAGCGACCCGTTCGTCCTGATGGCTGACCATCTGTTGTACGGACATAAATGGTGCCTGACTTTGTAAAGCCGGTTCCACTAACATGATTTTAGCCAGTTGACGGCTGAACCTGTTGCCGTCAAATTCAGTGATAAGTTGCAGGCACAGCTGTAAATAGGCACTGGTGGCACCCGCGGTAAAACAACGGCCACTTCGACACACCGTCACTTCCGGAGTTAATTTAACCTGCGGAAACAAATGCTGAAAATACTCACTGAGAAACCAGCAGGTAGTCGCTTCTCCGGCATTAAGCAGACCGGTAGATGCCAGCGCAAAACTACCGTTACATCCGGCGCCAATCAAGGTGCCGGCAGCAGTCAGTTGGCGGAACCAGGCACTGTGCCGGCGAAACAGTGCGGTGACCTCGGCCAGTTCGGCAGGTTGATGTGCGTAACTCCCCGGAATTAACAAAGCGTCTATCTGTGCCGGTAACGACGTGTCACAGGCGATATGCAAAGCGTCTGCCTGATAATCAGCGCCAGCGCCAAACTGGTAAAACCGTACCTGATATCGCTCTGTTGCAGCACCTGGGTCCAGGTAACGCGCCAGCTCATTGGCAAAACGAAACATCTCCGCCATGCCGGTCAATTGCCCCAGTGCTACGCCGGGATAAAGCAGGATCACTATTTGTCGCATATGTCACTTTCAGCACATAATGTGTCAATAATGCCACTATAGCGCAAAAATCAGCCGGGTTACACTGATTTCAGTCAACAGGAGGTGCAATATGAAATTAGGTCTGAAACAAATCAGCTGGCTGACTCTGGCATTGCAGAGCGGATTGATTTTGTGGCTGAACTGGCGCAGTGAATTAGATGTTTTTAGTCAGCTGGTACTGGTACCGCTGCTGTTGTTATCGGGGCTCGCGCTGCTGAGTATGCAGCAGCGCGACGATTGAGCTTTAGCGCTTTGCCGGCTTTTTCAGCCTACGGATCAGGCTCGAGGTGTCCTGCCGGTTGCCCCCCAGCGCCTGCACTTCAGCGTAGAATTGATCAACCAGCGCCGTCAGCGGTAACTGCGCGCCGTTACGGCGCGCTTCGCTGAGGGTGATTTGCAAATCTTTGCGCATCCAGTCGACGGCAAAGCCGAAGTCAAACTGGCCATCCAGCATAGTGCTGCCACGGTTTTCCATCTGCCAGGATTGCGCAGCGCCTTTTGAAATCACTTCAAGCACGGCTTTGGCATCCAGATCTGCACATTGGGCAAAATGTAAGGCTTCGGCAAGCCCTTGTACGACACCCGCAATACAAATCTGGTTCACCATTTTGGCCAGCTGACCACTGCCAGCCGGCCCTAACAGACGCGCGCTCTTCGCATAATGCCGCAGCACCGGCTCGGCGCGCTGAAAATCGGCAGAACTACCACCCAGCATAATAGTCAGAGCACCATTTTGCGCACCGGCCTGGCCACCGGAAACCGGCGCATCGAGAAAACCGATACCTTTCGCCGCGCAAGCAGTCGCCAGCTCACGCGCCAGATCGGCAGATGCTGTGGTATGGTCAATCAACACACTACCTGGTTGCATCTGTGCCAACACACCTTGCTCACCGTAGACCACAGCGCGGACATCGTCATCGTTGCCCACGCACAGCATCACCAGTTGAGCCCCTACAGCGGCTTGAGCCGGCGTGTCGCCGCAACGACCCTGATATTGTGTAACCCATTGACTGGCCTTGGACGCAGTACGGTTATACACAGCAACATCGTGGCCTGCAGTTTTCAGATGACCGGCCATCGGATAGCCCATGACGCCTAAACCGATAA
>CBFGPY010000058.1:0-8982 GCA_965650755.1 uncultured Chromatiaceae bacterium
TCATAACTTAAACCACCGGCCGGATTGGCACTGAAAGCACTGCGGCCGTTGACTTCAGAGCGCACCCGGTCCAAACCCCGGACTAATACCCCGGTGCCTTCGTCGGCATAATGTTTCGGATCATCTGACGAGGCAAAACGCTCAATGGTCACGCCAGGTACACGCTGCAGCGCTTCAGTGACCGATTTATCCGGCAATGCACCAATATCAGTGGCCGTGATCACATCTTTAACCGTATCGGCAAAGCGTTTTAAGTCCTGCGCTGACATGATACTGCCGCGAATGCCTTTAATCTCGATCACTTCGACTGTTTCTGCTTTGGCTTTCTCTTTGCCTGTGACAGCGCTGTCATTTTTTGCCAAATCTTGCGCTTGTAATGCAAAAGGACTCAGCCCCAATAAAGCGGCGGAGATGGCCAGGCTTAGTCTGGCCCTCGATATTCTGTACTGCTGGTGGTGACTGTTGTGTAAATGCGGCATAGTCAAAATCTCATTTGTGCTTGTTTTAATTTATCTGATCCGGACGCCGCGTTACTGCTTTGAGCACATCCAGATCGTTCCTGTGTTCCCCGTACAAAGCCTTTCGCATGCGCAACATGCCAAGCCATGTTGTTACTTTTTACCACAAAAAAATCAAATTGCACATTTTTTAACAGATAAACTTGACATTTTAGTTCATTTACCCACCATGGGAACTTTTAGACATTGCTACAGCATGTTAGTTAGTAACATGCAGCGTGAATAACTTTCAGATCCGAAGGGGTAAAGTACCGGTCAGGCAATAGACGGTGTAAATGCAAAGGGCTTAACTGCAAGAAGGAAAAACTGCTGAGGCCCTCAGCAGTTTTTACCGGAAAAGTCAGTACAGTGTCAGTTAAATTGCCACTGAATGTTAACGCCACTATAACTGCTGTAAGCCCGCACTCCGACTATCCAATTTCCGGCGGCCGGATTGGAGATAACACAACTTTCATTGTTGCCGGTTTTGTAAGGCCGGCACTGATAGGTGCTGGTGGTCGGATTGCTGCCCAAACGCAGGTACAGATCCGCGTCGCCGGTGCCCCCGCTCATTGTGACATTCAGCTGAGTTTTGCCTGCAGGCACCACAATGGTCTTAAATACCCAGTTACTGCTAGTTGCTGCCAGATTGGTAAAACTGCCACTGGTCCCGTCTGGTGTTGTTGTCACTGCGTTGCCAAGTTCCAGCACAAAAGACAAACCTAAGCGGGCGAATTTCAGTGCATGTAAAGCGGCTGGGTCCGAATTGGCCAGCGTGTCATTGCTGGTATGGATTTTTTTGTTGCTGCCGGCAAACCGCGCCTCAAACGGCATCGAAGCAGCAAAACCCGCGTTGTGCCACGAGGCGTGATCAGAACAGCCATAGCCACAGACATCAGTACTATGACGCAAAGCCGGCTGATAGGTGCTGATTAATTTTTGCAGATAAGCGTTCAGATTGGCGTTGGTATAATCGGTCATCAGCACTATGTCTTCGACTGAGCCTTTAAAGTTGGTCATATCCAGCTGCATCGCCGCGATAATGTTCTGCGCTGAACTGGCCGCTGCAGTAGCGATGTCTTTACTGCCACGCAACCCGACTTCTTCCGCAGCATAACCATAAAACCGGATGGTGCGTTTGGGTCTTATGCCTGCACTGCTGATCACGCGGATAATTTCACTGAGTGTGGCAATCCCGGACGCATCATCATCCGCCCCGGGAGCACGGGTCGTTTCGCTGGTGCCACCACTGTTGATGGAATCGAGGTGACCGCCCAGCACCACAATTTCATCCGGTTTTTCACTGCCGGTGATCTCCAGCAACACCGAACGTTGGGGATAACCGCTATGACTAATACGGCTGACTTTGATCCAGCTGTGGTTATTACTCAGATTTTGCCACTGTGTGGCAATCCAGTCCGCGGCCTGCACCCCGGCATTTGTGGTGTAATAACGATTGGTGAATTGACTTAAGTCACTGATGAATTGCGCAATGTTCGCCTGATTTAACTGGGGTAACTGGCTATTCACCAAAGTCCCCTGCGTCAGCGGTGGCGCGGTGAAACTGGCAGCCAGCAGTGGTTGTGTCAGCGCCTGTATGGCCTGCTCCAGGCTGTCATACGCAATATATCCGCCACAACGATGTTGCTGCTGATGGATATAAGCCGATACCGCAGCTAAATCGGTACTATCAACCTGCACCAGCACCGGCTGCTGATGACCACTCTGCAAGACCATTTCACCGAAAGTGACAGGCTGGCGTTGCAACACAGCCACGTCAGGCAGCGCCTGCAGCACATTGGGCTCTATGCTGATCCATACGGGGTCAGCCTGCACGGCAAGACAAAAAAGCGCGCTGGTCAGCGCGCCGCATAAGGGTATTTTTTTCATGTCATGTTCCTGATTTTATTATTTATACCTATGGTTGTTGCTGCTGCCACGCAGCTGCGCAACAACCATGGCCGGCCCGAACAGATCTGCCGGATATCAGCGTGACATTTTTGTGATATTTGCCTGACAAGTGCGTAGTAAAATACAGCGGAAAAAGCCGACACAGCTTCCAAGTGAAAACAGCAGAGTCTGGACAGGCGAAAAGTTGCTGCTGTATTTTCGCCGAATCATTTTTCCCTGGGGATAAAAAAACCGGCGCCAGGCCGGTTTTCATGAACTTTGTAAGTGGAGCAATCAGCCTCGGATCAGCTGCTGACGCTGAAACTCGCGGATCTTCTCGACGTAGTGCCGGGTCGTTTGCACTGTCAGCACGCTGCGGGTGTTATCCAGCACCTGACCACCAAACTCGTCGGCCAGTTTGCGTGCGGCGCTGTGCATCAGATTAAAGTTCTGCAGTGCTTCACCAGGTCCCGGCAGCGTCATAAACAGGCTCAGACCGCGGGTCTGTAATCTGTCCATTTCTTCCAAATCAAAAGTGCCCGGATTAAACATATTGGCGAGGCTAAACAACACACCACCTGAGCCGGCATTATCCAGATGACGGTGGAAAATATTCATTTCGCCGTATTTAAAACCAAGCGTCAGAAGGCTGGGTAACAACATAGCGCCGTTAATGTCCTGCCCTTCCGGCACCAGCACGTACAGGATCAGCACTTCACTTGGACCTTCATCCGCCGCTGTTTCAGTGACCGGCTCCGCATCGTCGGCAGCACTGAAAGACAGTGAAGGTTCATCGTGCACCGGTTGCACTTTTTCGCGCTCTTCACGGAATTTTTTCGCCGGCTCCCGCAGACGGTCGCTGCGCGGGGCTACTGTTGGTGTTGGCTTTGGTTGCGGTTTTTCACCCGGCGCCAGTTTCCGCTTTTTACCGACACCGTATTCGTCAAAACCTTCACCACTTTCACCCGAGGTTTTCTCCTCCGGCATATAGCGGCTCTGTGCCTGTTGCGACGCTTTGCGCGCTGACCACCAGCCATGCAACGCCAAACCAGCCATTGCCAGAACACCTAATACAATTAACGCATAACGAAATTCTTCAGCCATTGTTTTTTGAACCTTTTAGTTATCAGGCTTGTGCCATTTTGACGGCATCTTCCACATCTACTGCAACCACTCGTGACACGCCGGGTTCCTGCATCGTCACCCCCATCAACTGAGCGGCCATCTCCATCGCAATTTTGTTGTGACTGATATAAATAAACTGCACGCTTTCTGACATCTCCCGGACTAAGTTACAGAAACGCCCGACATTGGCGTCGTCCAGCGGAGCATCGACTTCATCCAGCATACAAAATGGTGCCGGGTTGAGCCGGAAAATAGAAAACACCAATGATAAAGCGGTAAGCGCTTTTTCTCCACCGGATAATAAATGAATAGTACTGTTTTTTTTACCAGGGGGTCGCGCCATGATACTAACCCCGGTCTCTAATAAATCGTCGTCGGTCAGGTCTAAATAAGCACTGCCACCACCAAAAACTTTCGGGAACAAGGTTTGTAAACCCTCATTCACGGTATCAAAAGTGGCTTTGAATTTCTGCCGGGTTTCGCGATCGATTTTTTTAATCGCAGTTTCCAGCGTTTCCAAAGCTGCTGTTAAATCATCGTGTTGTAAATCAAGATATTTTTTCCGCTCATCCTGCTGATTAAATTCATCGATAGCGGCAAGGTTAATAGGCCCCAGCCGGCTTAAGGCTTCAGTAGTTTTTTCCAGATTGTTTTGCCAAACCTGCTCCTGTGCATCAGCCGGCAAGCTTGGCAGTAAATCTTTTAACGCAACCTGCTGCTCGGCTAATAAATCCAGCATGTTGTTGGCTCTAACCCGAAACCCCTCCGCATCGAGGCGCAGATGTTCCATCTGTTTTTGCCGTGCGGCCAGCTGTTGCTGCGCGCCATGCTGGCCCTGCTCGGTCTGACGGATTTGTTCGTCGATGTGCTGTAACTGCTGTTCAAGCTGCAATTTTGTCGCCGCAGCTTCATCGCGGCTTAAAATCAGTGCCTGCAGTTCTTCCTGCGCAGCAATGTCGGGTTCATCCAACAATTCCAGTTGGTCGGTCAACAGGCTCAGACGTTCGCGCAGTTTCTGCTGCTGACTGCTGCTGCGGGCCAGATGCAGCCGGACAGCTTCTAACTGCCGCTCCAGACTAACCTGCTGCAGCCGCTGCTGGTTCAGTTGCTGGTTCAGCTGCTGTTCCTGTTCACGCCGCTGACGCAGCTGCAACTGAAACTGTTCCTGCTGCTGTTGCAGCTGCAGCTGTGTGTCCTGCTGTGCGGCGGCTTCGTCTTCTAATAATGATAGCTGCGCCTGTTGCTGGGCCTGTTGTTGCAGCCACTGAGAGATGTCTTGTTGCAACTGCTGACGCTGCGCCGACAGCTCGCGCTGCTGCTGTTGTTGCTGCTCCAGCCGAAATTGGGTTTGTTGCAGTTGATTCAGGCTTTGTTGTAACTGCTGCTGTATTTCAGCAGACGTCTGCCGGGCAGTGCCGAGCAGTAAAGTGCCGCTGGTAAGCTCTGCTTCAAGCGCGTCGATTTCGGCCGCACGCTGTTGCTGTTGGTCCTGCAGTTGCTGCTGTGCTTTGGCAAGGGTGTCTAGCTGCTGCTGCAACTGCAGCGGATTTTGCCGCGCTTGCTGGTCCGGTACTATGAGCCAGTTCGGCCCAAGCCAGAGCCCTTGCGGGGTTATTAACGACTGACCGGCGCTCAGTGTTGGTTGCAGCCTCAATGCTGTTGTGTAATCAGCGACACAAAAAATTTGCCAGAACTGCGCCGGAATGGTTTTACGCCCTTGCGCATCCGGTGCCACCTGGTCAGCCAGACTCTGTGTCCCAGCCGGTAATTCGGCGCTGCCGGCCACAGGCGGCGTCAAAGTGCTTCGCAATAAATGATGCTCAGGAGCGGTTGCCGGAAAACTGCCAGTAGCCTCGCTGAAATTTAGCGCCTGCAGCGCCACTGCAACCGCAATATCCCAGCCAGCGCTGATAGTTAACACCGGTAGCAAGGGTTGCTCCGCCTGCAGCCGCGCCAGTTGCTGCGTCAGCGCTGCGGTCTGCTGTGTTAGCGCATTGAGCTCAAGTTCGGCGGTTTTGCACGCCAGCTGCGCCTGCTGCAGTGCTGTCTGAATGCTCGTCAGTTGTTGCTCTTGTCGCGTAACTGCAGAATTAGCGGTCTCTGCTTCCCTTTGCAATTGTTGCTGCTGTTGTTGCAAGCTGGCTAATTCATTCTGCAATTGCTGTGGCGTTAAGACCTGCAGCTGCTGTTGCAACCGCTCGTCCTGCTGCTCTGCCCTATCCATCTGCGTTTGCAAATGCTCGGTCGATAGACGTAGCTGTTGTTGCCGCTGCGCCAGGGCAAACAGCTGTTGCTGCATCTGCTGATAAGCCTGTTGGCTGTCAAGGCCTTGCTGCTGCGCCTGCTCATACAACTGCTGTAATTCCTCATGCTGCTGCTCGAGCAATTCCAGCACCGGCGCACCTTCCAGCAGCGTGCCCTCGAGTTCAGCCAGTTGCAGCTCTTCCGCCGCCTGCAAATCCAGCGCCTGCTCGATGTCATTTTGCAGCTGGCGTTTTTCATCATGAATTTGCTGGCGACGGCTGCGCTGATGCAATTGTTGCTGTTCCAGCGCAGTGATTTGACTACCAAGCTGATAATACTGCTGTTGGCACTGCGCCAGATTGTCGCGTTGGCTTTGTTGCTGCTGCTTCAGGGTTTCCAGTGCGCGGAATGCGCCTGAACCTTCAGCCATAAACTGCTGATATTCGGTTTCAAGCGCAGCTAACGCCTGTTCAGCCTGCTGCAGCTGTTCGCTAAAAAAGTACCAACGCAGTGTGGTCAGTTCTGCTTTTAACCGGCGTTCTGTGGCTTTTAATTCTTTGTAACGCTCGGCGGTTGCCGCTTGACGGCGCAACTTGTCGAGGTTTTTGCCGAGTT
The DNA here is from genome assembly GCA_965650755.1 of uncultured Chromatiaceae bacterium. Lineage (GTDB taxonomy): Bacteria > Pseudomonadota > Gammaproteobacteria > Enterobacterales > Alteromonadaceae > Pararheinheimera. Next base: position 6,372 of record CBFGPY010000058.1, read on the forward strand.
CCTCGCGCACGTCACTGAGGCGGTCCAGATTATCGCGGGTATGGCTGATGCGGGTTTCGGTTTCGCGGCGGCGCTCTTTATACTTCGAAATGCCGGCCGCTTCTTCGATAAAGACTCTTAGATCCTGCGGCCGGGATTCAATCAGTTTGGAGATCATGCCCTGTTCGATAATGGCATAGCTACGTGGCCCGAGGCCAGTGCCCAAAAAGATGTCCGTGATATCACGGCGGCGACATTTGCTGCCATTGAGGAAATACAGTGACTGCGCATCACGGGTGACCAAGCGTTTGACGGAGATCTCACTGCGATCGGCCAGGCTGCCTTGTACCCGGCCTTCAGTATTCTCAAACACCAGTTCGACAGAGGCTTGAGATACCGGTTTACGCTGTGCCGAGCCGTTAAAAATCACGTCGGTCATCGCATCGCCGCGCAGGTTTTTCGCGCTGCTCTCCCCCAGCACCCAGCGCACTGCATCAATAACGTTAGATTTGCCGCAGCCGTTTGGCCCCACCACACAGGTCATTGCCGTTGGAAACGGCACCAGGGTCGGGTCAACAAAAGACTTAAAACCGGCAAGTTTGATCTGTTTAAGGCGCATGCCAGATGAGTGAAAACCGCTCTGAAGGTTCACAGACTGTAACAAAATGAGGTATGGCTGTCACGGCAAAACTATTGCAGATCAAGCCATTGCCAAATAAGCTCTGGCCTGACAGGCATCAAACAGGAATCTCTTTATGCATTATTTTTTCCAGGGCCTCAGTTTGCTCAGTACCAAAGGCCTGCGCCGTTATGTACTGATCCCGCTCAGCATCAATCTTATTCTGTTTGCCGGCGCATTTTTTTATCTGATCCAGCAAGTACAGGGCTGGGTCAATCAGCTGATGGGCTGGGTGCCGGACTGGCTCAGCTTCCTCGAATATCTGCTGTGGCCAGTACTAGTGCTGAGTGTGGTGTTGTCGCTGGCTTTTGCTTTTACCATGATGGCGAATTTTATCGCCGCACCTTTTAATGCGTTGCTCAGTGAAAAAGTTGAACTGCACCTGACCGGACAGGCGCTGCCTGAGCAAGGTTTTGCTGCATTTATCAAAGATGTGCCGCGCATGCTCGGCCGGGAATGGACCAAGTTTGTCTATTGTCTGCCACGCGCTCTGGTGTTTTTACTGGCATTTTTCTTGTTGCCGCTGATTGGCCAATTAGTCTGGTTTTTATTTACCAGCTGGATGATGGCCATTCAGTACTGCGACTATCCGTATGACAATCACAAAGTGCCGTTTCATACCATGCGCCAGCAACTGCGCGGCGATTTGACCGGCAGTTACAGCTTCGGTATGACAGTCGCCATCGGCAGTATGGTGCCGTTTTTAAACTTACTGGTGATGCCTATTGCAGTCTGCGGCGCCACGGCTATGTGGGTCGACCGCTATAAAACGGCGCATTACGCCACTCGTTAAGTTAAGCCCGCGATTTAACTATCAAAGCCCGCAGATGCGGGCTTTTTGTTTTCTGGCCTTCACTTTGGCAATGCCTGCTTTCTGCAAGCGGCCTGTTTACGCTATAATGCGCGGCCATTTTTTAGGATGCCATTATGACCCGACTGTTATCTGCCATGACCGACACCCCACTCGCTGCTGAGTTATTACGCGCCGGTGAGCTGGTCGCAGTGCCGACAGAAACAGTTTATGGCCTGGCGGCAGATGCCAGCAATCCGGCTGCTGTTGCCAAGATCTTTGCCGCCAAAGGCCGCCCGGCCAATCATCCGCTGATTGTGCATATCGGCGATATCGCCAAACTCAGCGACTGGGCACGGGATATTCCGCCACAGGCGCTACTACTGGCCAAAGCCTTCTGGCCAGGCCCGCTGACACTGTTATTGCACAAAGCCGATGCGGTGAGCCCGGTCGTCACCGGCGGAAAAGAAAGCATCGGCATCCGCATGCCAGCCCATCCGGTGTTATTGACCCTGCTGCAACAAACCGGCCTCGCAGTTGCCGCACCTTCGGCTAATCCGTATAAAAAATTAAGCCCGACCAGCGCCGCCCAGGTGATGGCCGGCTTAAACGGCCGCATCGCTGCTGTATTGGATGGCGGTGATTGCAGCGTAGGCCTTGAATCCACCATCCTGGATTTAACTTCGGACACGCCACAAGTATTACGCGCCGGCCCGATTAGTGCGCTGGAACTCGAAGCTGTACTTGGTGTGCCGGTCAGTACGCCGAAATCACACAATGTGGCAGTGCCGGGTAATGTCAAAGCGCATTACCAGCCAGGTAAACCACTGAAAATATTCCCAAAAGATGAATTACTGGCCGTGTTACAACAGAATGCTGGCGAAGTGATTTGTCTGTATCAAAGCGCCGAATTCGCCACCTTAGCACTGCCGCACAGCCGACAGTTACCCAAAGATAAAGCCGGCTACGCCCGCGTGTTGTACCGCAGCTTGTTTGAAGCCGATGCCCTGCCGGGCAGCCAGATTTATCTGGAACAACCACCACAAACGCCGGAATGGGACGATGTCAACGACCGGCTGCGCCGCGCCTGCAGCTAGGGCGTGTTGATGTTTGGTGTTTGTTTTTGCAGCAGTTTGTCACCACGCGGTGGCCGGCTTATGCAA
>CBFGPY010000059.1:0-8917 GCA_965650755.1 uncultured Chromatiaceae bacterium
CGTCACAATTCTTCTCGTGCTTCCGCCACGCCCCTGTCACGCAAGCCAATTAATCTGACGCCCGTTGCTGCAGACGCAGCGCCAACTCTCAGAAGGAAAATCGGATGAAACTGCTGACTCACACTCCATCACTGCTGGCCGGCCTGTTTGCCCTGGGTCTGATGAATATCGGCGCTGCACAGGCTGCAGAACAACACAGTTACAGCAACAGTGGCTACTGCCAGTTGGCAGCCAAAGGCACTTCACAGTATCAGCGTAATCTGCTGGCTGCTTATGCCGGTAAATTGGGATATGCCCCCAGCCAACGTGAATGCCGCAACCTGCAGCAACAGCGCACAGTCCCCGCGCCGGTGTTTGAACTGGGCAGTGCCATTAAGCAATTTGAGCAAGGTTCAGTGCGTAAACTGCCAAATACCACTATAGAAAAACTGAAAGAATTAGACAGAAGCCGTCAGCAGCAGTGGTTTAATCAGGTCGCTGGTTAACAGGCGCCATCACACCACGGGCGGCACCACTGGCCGCCCGCACATTTCTGCTGGTAACTCTTGAGCCGCCCTACCGCAATTGCCTACAATAACGCTCTTTTTTTTCAGCAGAAGCTCAGCATGAACGACACTACCGCACGCCCGGAATTACCAGACCGCTTATCTGTCCAGCCACGCAGCCCTTTTTACAATGCCGCTGTGTTTGAATTTGACATCGGCATTCGCCTGAACGGCAAAGAACGTTTTGACGTCGAAGAATATTGCATCAGCGAAGGCTGGGTCAAAGTACCGGCCGGCAAAGCAATTGACCGCCGTGACCAGCCACTGCTGATGACAATCAAAGGCAAAGTCGAAGCTTATTACCGCTAAGGTCAGGCAAAATCGCTAAAAAACCGCCCCGGCCTTAATAAGCCCGGGCGTTTTTTTCAGGAAAGGAGCTCACCGGCAATGTGCTGCGCCTGTAAGCGAATTTCATGCAACGCGGTACTTTCCCATAATTCACCGCGCAGCAGTGAGCCAATGGCATACACGGCCGGCTGCACTGCATCGTTCGCGTCCTTTACACACAAACTCACCGTATCAGCAGCCAAGCCCAAACCCAATGGCCCTGCGGCCAGCGCACCGGCCGCAATCGCCTGTTGCAGTGGATGACCGATCAGTTTGCGGTAGTCCTGCTCAGGGCCTGTGCAGTTAATCACCAAATCCGCACAATAATCAAAGGTTTGTGCCGCCACATCCCGGTGGACACGGCTGCAAATCTGCAGTATCAGCTGGTCGCCGGCCGACCGGGCCTGCATCACCTGACCGGCATGTACTTCCAGCAAACCATTTAACCGTTGTTGTTGCAGCTGATCATGTAAATGCAGCGGCACCCGGTGGCGCGCCACGCCCCATAAATGCCGTAAGCGGCGCATAAACAAGGTCTTTTCTGCCAGACTGAATTGCTGCCAATAGCGCTGGGTATGCGGCCTTAACGCGTCGATCAGCGGCTCGGCCGACACACCTAAACGGCGTACCTGATGCCGTGCCCGGTTAAACAGCCGTAATAGTTGCCGCAGGCTGGCCTGCTCTGGTAATGCCTGGCTGAATTGACTGAGCTGCAAGCCCGGATGACGGTGTGGCAACATGCCATAGCCATGCGGCGACACCGACAACACCGGAGTTTTTAAACCGGCCGCGCGCAGCGATAACAGCGTATCTACCATCGTCAGGCCATTGCCGAGGATCAGCACTTTGCTGTGGGGTTTGAGCTGTTGCAGCCAGCTGTCGGACCAGGGATTGTGCACATAAGCCGGATGGTTGGTCAGTGCCGGTGCACTGGCCGGGTGGCGCGGTAATTCGTTACCACAAGCCAGCACCAGCGCAGCAAAAGTCAGCCACTTGTCTTCAGTCTTAAGCCGTGGCGCCGCTTTGTTGGTCAGGTCCAACGCCGTTACTTCCTCAGCCCGCAACTCAAGTGTTAAACCCTGTTGCGCCGCCCGGTTGAGCGCTTCCTGCCAGCGCGCTGCCACATAATCGCCGAATAAAGCCCGCGGCAGATAAGCCTGCGCCAGCACGGCCGGCTCATCAGCAACAAATGCCGGCTGCCGGGCCAGCCACTGCAAAAAATCATCTGGCGCCTTCGGGTCCAGGCTCATTTTGCCGGCCGGGACATTGAGCAAATGCGCCACCTGCCGCGGCTGATAGGCCAGGCCACGGCCAAACTGACCTGCCTTGTCAAAAATTGTCAGCGACATTCCAGGCTTTGCCTGATTAATCAATTGGATAGCCACTAAAATTCCGGCTATACCTCCACCCACTATGGCGATGTTCTGCATCTGATTTTTTAACCGACTGCGCTGATACCGCCGTTGTGATAACTGGCCAGCGCCCTTCCTGTCAATGAAAAAAGCAGTTAAGGTGAAGCAGAAGTTCATGTTTTTCCTGCCGGAGTCTCTGATGTCACAAGCCCCCTTGCCTTTAATTGCCCTGATCACCGGTTGTTCCGGCGGCATTGGTCTGGCCTTGGCGCGGGAGCTGAAAAGCCGTGGTTATCAGGTTTTTGCCACGGCCCGCCAGCCCGGTGATTTAGCCCGGCTGCAGGCGGAAGGTTTTGGCGTCTTTGCACTGGACGTGAATGACCAGCAACAAATTGACTGTTTGATCAACCAGCTAAGTAGTCAGCAGGGCCGACTGGATTTATTGGTGAATAACGCCGGATATGGCGCTATAGGCCCGGTGCTGGATATCAGCCCGGAACGGCTGGCTTTGCAATTTCAGACCAATGTCTTTTCAGTGGTGGCGATGACGAAAGCCGCCTTGCCACTACTACAGCAAAGCCGGGGAACAGTGCTGAACATCGGCAGTGTCAGTGCCAGTCTGGTCACGCCTTTTGCCGGCGTGTATTGCGCTTCCAAAGCCGCCCTGCACGCCATCAGTGAGGCGCTCAGGATGGAACTGGAACCGCTGGGCGTACAAGTGCTGTTAGCGGTCACCGGCGCTGTCGATACCGGTTTTGCCGACCGGGCCAGTCAGCAGGCCGAGCAGGTGTTATCGGAAGATTCCAGTTGGTGGCCGTATCGCGATGGCGTGCGGCGCCGGGCCAGGGCCTCGCAGGATTTCCCGACCCCAGCCAGTGAATATGCGCGGGATTTAGCCAATGCCCTGCAAACCCCGCAGCGCCAGCTTCACATCCGGGTTGGTCGCGGCAGCTGGTTATTGCCGCTGCTCAAAGCAGTGTTACCAGCCAGAGTTTTGCACCTCATCCTCAAACGTAAATTTGGTTTGTCTGTGCGATAGGAACTTTTGGCCTGCATCAGAATAATGCTGAATATTTTTTAATCACAGCCTTCAGTTAAGACTATCTTAAGCTTTGCCATTCTTAATGCATTAAGCCAATGTGCGAACCTTAAGTTGAACTTCATCTGGAGGCCGTATGTTTTTTTCCCGTCAGAAAACCAGCGACAACCCGGCATCGGTATATGCCCGGGACTTGGCGCTGCTGGAAAACGATTTAAATGCGATCCGCGCCAATATCGCATTTATCAGCTTCACACCAGACGGCACTATTCTGGATGCGAATAAACTCTTTCTCGACACTGTTGGTTATGATTACGTCGAGGTGATTGGCAAACACCACCGGCTGTTTTGCGACAAAAACTACACGGCCAGCAGTGCTTATCAGCAATTCTGGCAGCAGCTCAGTCAGGGGCAGGCGCAAACCGGCACTGTTGCCCGGTTGCATAAATCTGGCAACCCATTATATCTGCAAGCCAGTTATTTTCCGGTGCTGGATGATACCGGCCGTGTCACCAAAGTGATTAAGCTGGCCGGTGATGTGACCAAAGACCAACTGGCGCTGCTCGATAAAAATGCGATTCTGAACGCGCTGGATAAGTCTCTGGCGGTGATTGAATTTGCGCCGGACGGCACCATCATCGGCGCCAACGACAACTTCCTGCAAACCATGCACTATTCACTGGAGCAGCTGCGGGGCAAACATCACCGGCTGTTTTGTTTTGATGAGTTTTACCGCCAGTATCCCGATTTCTGGCAACGGCTGGCCAGCGGCCAGGTATTTTCCGGCCGGTTTGAACGCAAAGATGCCCGTGGCCAAAGTATCTGGCTGGAAGCGACCTACAACCCGATCCGGGATGAACATGGCCATGTCTGTAAGGTAATTAAGTTTGCCTCCGATATCAGCCAACGGGTCAACGCAGCGCGCCAGGCGGTCGAAATGGCCGCAGCTACCTCAGAACAAACTTCACAAATTACGACTAATGCGGTTCAGGTACTAAATGACGCCGTGGCCACCTCGGTGCAGATCGCCAAACAGGTCCAGCAGGCCGCAGCCAGCGGAGCTGAACTCAGCCAGCAGGCCAAGAATATCAGCGACATTGTTGCCACCATCCGTGGCATTGCTGAGCAGACCAATTTGCTCGCACTGAATGCCGCTATCGAAGCAGCTCGAGCCGGTGATTCCGGCCGGGGATTTGCGGTAGTTGCAGATGAAGTGCGTAAATTAGCCGGGCGTACTGCTGAAGCGACAGCAGAAATTGCCCGGGTTGTGCATACCAACACCGACCTGATCCGAACTATAGATACGCAGTTAACCGCAATTAACAATATCGCCGAACACGGCCAGCATAGTGTTGAAGAGGTTGCCGCCGGTATTGCTGATGTGGGTCAGGGAGTGGCGAATTTTGTCGCGGTAGTCGAGCGACTGAAGCCATAACAAGCGACGGGACAGCGTGCGATGGAAGCGGTACTATATTCGCCTGACAGAATATTTTTTTTCAGGTCACTTGTCCCGAATCAAACCACTGCTATGGTTGATGAGCAGCTCTGCAGATCCCAATGATCTAGCGAGGTTGCCGCGGAGTTTTGCTGCATACCGGCGAACGCCGCATGTTCATCTGATGCAGCTGTTTTCAGCCTGAGTCATTTACCGCCAAGGTCAACAGGACGTTGCATCTACAGTTGTGTTTGCGCTGATATGGAGATCCTATGTTTTTTTCCAGACACAAAACCCCCGACAACCCCGCCCTGATGTTTCACGCCAATCAGGCACAGTTGGAAAATGAACTGAACGCCATCCGCAGTAATATTGCTTTTATCAGTTTCAGCCCGGATGGTGACATTCTGGATGCAAACAAAATCTTCCTCGAAGCGACAGGTTATAACTACACCGAAGTGATAGGCCGGCATCACCGGATGTTTTGTGACGAAGCCTTTAGCAAAAGCCCGGACTATCTGCAGTTCTGGCAGAAGCTGGCCAGTGGTCAGGCGCAAAGTGGGACCTTTTTACGCCGACGGAAAAACGGTGACGACCTGTATCTGCAGGCCAGTTATTTTCCGGTGCAGGATGACAGCGGCAGAGTCAGTAAAGTGATTAAAATTGCCTGTGACGTCACGCGCGACCAACAACTTTTACGCGACAAAAATGCCATTTTAACTGCGCTGGACAAATCACTCGCCGTGATTGAGTTCAGCCCCGACGGGCAAATTCTGTATGCCAATCAGAATTTCCTCGAGACTGTGCATTACCGCCTTGAGCAAATCCGCGGTCAGCATCACAAGATTTTTTGTTTTGACGACTTTTACCGTAACAACCCCGATTTCTGGCAAAAACTCAGCGACGGACAGTTATTCTCCGGCCGCTTTGAACGCAAAGATGCACATGGGCAGCGGGTCTGGCTCGAAGCCACCTATAATCCCATTCGCGACGAGCATGGCCGGGTGTATAAAGTGATTAAGTTTGCATCCGACATCAGCGCCAGAGTTAATGCCGCCCGGCAGGCGGTGGAAGTGGCCGCTGCCACCTCAGAAGAAACTTCACAAATCACCGGCAATGCGGTCAAAGTGCTGGGTGAAGCTGTCGCCACCTCCATGCAAATCGCCAGTCAGGTGCAACAAGCCGCCAGCAACGGCGCACAGTTGACATTACAGGCGAAAAACATCAGTGACATAGTCACCACCATTCGTGGCATTGCCGAACAAACCAATTTGCTGGCATTAAATGCGGCAATTGAAGCCGCACGAGCCGGTGAATCCGGTCGCGGTTTTGCTGTGGTCGCGGACGAAGTGCGAAAACTCGCCGGCCGCACTGCGGAAGCCACTGCAGAAATAGCCAAAGTGGTACAAACCAATACGGGGCTGATCCAGACCATTGACCAGCAACTGAGCGCTATCAGCGGGATCGCCGCGCACGGTCAGCACGCAGTCGAGGATGTCGCGGCCGGGATTAAAGATGTTGGTCAGGGTGTGGCCAATTTTGTTGCTGTGGTGGAAAAACTGAAGCCCTGAACCGGATGCAACGAAAGCAAGAACGGTCAGGCGGCGGGGACAACGCTTTGATACAGTAGGGCACCTTGTGATTGCAGGACCTAACTGATGTCTGAACCATTTTTAGCGTTGTTGCCGCAGCTGTTACAGCTGATTGAAAGCGCCGACGAACCACTGTCGCTACACGAACTTAGTGCCCGCAGCGGTTATTCGGCCTGGCATTTGCACCGGCAGTTCCGCTTACACTGCGGCATCCCGTTGCAAAGTTATCAGCGGTTACTGAAACTGCAACGCGCGGCCAGTGCACTGGCGTACCGGCAAACGCCGGTCACCGAACTGGCGCTGGACGCCGGTTATCAAAATGCCGAAAGTTTCAGCCGCGCTTTTGCCCGCTGGTTAGGTCAGGCGCCGGTGCAATTTCGCCAGCAGCCGGACTGGTTGTATTGGGCTGAACAAACGGCGCAACTGAACCACATTGCCATAACCGATACGCCGGCAAATTCCGCCTCGGCCCTTGCCGCTGTGCGGGTTGAACAACGCAACTGCACCTTGTTATTGCAATGGCTGCATCAGGGGCCGCCGGCCACGATCGGTCACAATATCCGGCGTTTTATTGAATTCCGCCGCGCTAACAAACTGCATCCGAGCCGTTTCGCCACTTTTAATCTGCTGTACGACGACCCGGTCGATACGGCGGCAGACGAGTATCGTTTTGGTCTGGCACTTGAGCTCAGTGCGCCCCAAACTGAATTGTTACAAGCACCCGAGTTGAGTTATGTCGAACTGCCGGCTGGTCTTTATGCCCGTCTCGATCACACAGGCCCGGATGCACAGCTGGAACCGCAGATCCGGGCTTTGTACACTGAACTGCTACCGGCCAAAGGCTGGCTGCCTGCCGATGTGCCATTACTGCTTGAGCGGGTTAGTTTTTTCCCGGATGTACCGGCGCATCAAGCGCAAACGCGAATTTGGCTCGCGCTTCGGACTGACTGACACTGTAGTTGATCAAGGTCAGCATTTCGTATCACTGAACCGGCTACACTGACTGCAGTTTTAGCCAGTTTTTCAGCACGGAGCTGACCATGAAATACCCCAACGCCGCCAGCGCTTTAAATCTGATTGGCAATCACGAATTTATCTGGAGCCACTCGATGGCGGCCACGCCTTACAGCATGTTAGACGCCCTGGCCCAGGTCGCCCGCGACAAACAACAACTCACACTGCTAAGCCTGCATACCGAAAAAAGCGGCGCTTTGTGTGCACCTGAGCTGGCCGGCCATCTACGCCAACGGGTGTTTTTTGTCGGTGGCCCGACCCGCCCGGCAGTCAATTGTGGACTTGCTGATTACGTGCCCTGTTTTTTATCGGAAATTCCGAAGTTATTCAGAAGCAAAGAACAACGCGTCGACACCGCCATCATTCAGGTGTCGCCACCCGATAAACATGGCCTCTGTAGCCTCGGTGTATCGGTGGAAGCCACCCGCGCCGCAATGCAAAACGCCCGGCGTGTGATTGCACAAATCAACCCACGCATGCCCCGCACCCATGGTGATTCTTTTGTGCATTTGCAGGATTTCGCTGCGTACGTTGAGCTGGAATCACCAATCCCGCTGCACCTGCCGGCCGAACAGGACCCGGTGACACAACAAATCGGTGCCAATGTCGCGAGCCTTATTCGTGACGGTGACTGCCTGCAAATGGGTATAGGCGCTATTCCGGATGCGGCGCTGGCTTGCCTTGGCGACCGGCAAAACCTCGGCGTGCACACTGAAATGTTCTCAGACGGTGTGTTACCGCTGCTGGAAAAAGGTGTCATCAACAACCGCAACAAGAAAAAACATCCGGGTAAAGTGGTGACCACTTTTGCCATGGGCAGCCAGGCCCTGTACGACTTTGTCGACGACAACCCGGAAGTAGTATTTTTAGATGTGGCTTATACCAACGACACTGCGGTGATCCGGCAGAATCCGCAGGTGGTATCGATTAACAGTGCGCTGCAGGTCGATTTATCCGGCCAAATCTGTGCCGATTCGCTTGGGACTAAGATTTACTCCGGCGTCGGGGGTCAAATGGATTTTGTCCGCGGTGCCGGTTTATCCGAAGGCGGCCGCGCCATTATCGCGCTGCCAAGCACCGCCGCCGGTGGCACAGTGTCTCGCATCAGTTCGTTATTAAGCCCCGGTGCCGGCGTCGTTACCACCCGCGCCCATGCGCATTACATTGTGACTGAATATGGTGTAGCCAATTTACGCGCCAGAAGTCTGAATGAGCGCGCCAAAGCATTAATCGACATCGCCGCCCCGCAATTTCGCGAACAGCTGGCGCGTCAGGCGTTTGAGGATTGGGGGTTAAGGCTCTGAGCCACACCGGGCCGGCAGGATCGCATCGCTTCCCTGCCGGCAGCTGCCGATGCACTGATTGTGTTAATTTCTGATTTAATTCAGCTTTTCTCTCTTGCCGTACCTGTTATTCCTTAGCTTTAATTGCACAAGAACATCCGGTCAGGAATTGATCTCATGCTGCATGACTTTTTGCCTTTTTCGTCGCTGCGCTTCATCGCTTTGATTTGCAGAGCTGTGATGCTGAGCCTGAGCTGCCTGCTGTTGCTCAGCTGCCAGCCGCAGCAGCAAGTGCAACTGAGGATTGGCACCAATCTTTGGCCCGGCTAT
>CBFGPY010000060.1:0-8892 GCA_965650755.1 uncultured Chromatiaceae bacterium
AGCTGCAGCGCTTTGCTGAAGACACCACGGCTGATGGTCAAAAAAGCGCTGGCCGGATGGACTTCACCAATCAGCCGGCCGGCGCCTTCCAGCGCGGATACCGGTGTGATCATGCCGGCAAATTGCACGGCCGGGATAATACTGCCAAGCACGGCCACCAAAATGGCCGCGATCTGACTGTTGGTAAAAGTCGAAGCAAACAAGCCAAAACCGGTAGAAAACAGCACAAACATCAGTGCACTCAGACTTAAAGCGACAAAACTGCCGGTCAGCGGCACCTGAAACAAAGTCACAGCCGCAAGCAGCATCAGCAGATAATTCAGCATCGCAAGCGCGATATAAGGCAGTTGTTTGCCCAGTAAAAACTCCAGCCGGCTGACTGGCGTCACATACAAATTGATGATTGAACCCAGCTCTTTTTCCCGGACCACCGACAAGGCCGTCAGCACCGCCGGGATCATCAGCAGCAACAGCGGGATCATCGCAGGCACCATCGCTACCAGGCTTTTCACATCGGGGTTATAGCGAAAGCGCGTTTCCAGACTGCTGCTAAGGCTCGTCGCGTCAGCACCCAGCGCTTCGGTCGCCTGCATCCGCAACCAATGCAGATGCATGCCAAGCACATAACCTTTGATGGTTTCGGCGCGGTTAGGCATAGCGCCGTCGACCCAGGCGGCGATGGCAACTTGTTGGCCACGCGCCACATCACGGCCAAAACCGGGTGGGATTTCCAGCGCCAGGCTGATGTCGCCGCTGCGCATGCGCCTGTCGATGTCTTGCTGGCTTTGCAGCGGGGCTTTTTCAATAAAATAGCGGGAACCGGCCAGGTTCAGCACATAGTTCTGGCTCAGCACTGACTGGTCCTGATCCAGCACGGCAAAACTGAGATCTTCCACGTCCATGGTGATACCAAAGCCAATAAACACCATCAGCACCAGGCTGCCGAGCAAGGCCAGTGCAGCGCGGATTGGGTCCCGCCTGAGCTCCAGCGTTTCGCGCTGACTGAAGCTCCACAAGCGCTGCCAGCTGAAACGCCGCTTCTGCGCAGCTGCCTGTTGTGCTGCAGATGCTTTTTGTGCTGCAGCCGCAGGTTGTTGTGCCATGAAGGCCAACCCGCTGCTACTGCTCTGTTCGCGGGCGCCGGCTTGTTCCAGATAACGGATAAAGGCCTGCTCCAGATTATCCGCCTGCTGGCTGGCCACAATTTGCGCCGGTGTGTCGCTGACCAGCACTTTGCCGGCATGCATCAGCGAGATGCGGTCGCAGCGCTCGGCTTCGTTCATAAAATGGGTCGAGATAAAAATAGTGACCCGGTCCTGGCGCGCCAAATCGATCATCAGCTGCCAGAACTGGTCGCGGGCGATCGGGTCGACACCAGAGGTCGGTTCGTCGAGGATTAACAGCTCCGGCTGGTGCACCATCGCCACCGCCAGCGACAAGCGCTGACGCATGCCCAGCGGCAAACTGTCCGGCAACGCCTCAGCGACCTGAGTCAGACCAAAACGCTGCAACATGGCGTTGACGCGTGTCTCAATTTGCGCCGCCGGCACCTGAAATAACTGTGCGTGCAAGTGCAGGTTCTGCAGCACCGTCAGCTCGCTGTACAGCGAAAACGCCTGCGACATATAACCCACCCTTTTGCGGGTAGAAATATCATCCGGGTCCAGTACCTGGCCAAACAACATGGCCCGCCCCGAGGTGGCCGGTAATAAGCCGGTCAGCATTTTCATCGTGGTGGATTTACCGCAGCCGTTCGAGCCGAGAAAGCCAAAAATCTCGCCTTTTTTGATTTGAAAACTGACGTTATCCACGGCGGTAAAGTCACCAAACTGCCGGCTTAGGCCCGCGGCTTCGATGGCTCTCTGGCTATTGCTGTCAGCGAGCAGCGGCGGCACTGTCACCGGCTGATAATCCGCCGTCAGTGCCGCCGGCAACAAACGGATAAAAGCCGCTTCCAACTGGTGAGTTTGAGTTTGCTGTTTCAGCTCAGCCGGGCTGCCACAGGCCAGCACAGTACCGGCGTTCAGTGCCACCAGATAGTCAAACTGTTCGGCCTCGTCCATATAGGCGGTCGCCACCAGCACACTCATTTGCGGCGCCTGCTGCCGGATGCGCTGGATCAGCTGCCAGAACTGACTGCGCGCCAGCGGATCAACCCCGGTAGTCGGCTCATCGAGGATTAACAGTTTCGGGTCATGGATCAGCGCGCAGCACAAACCGAGTTTTTGTTTCATGCCACCGGATAACTTACCGGCCGGCCGCTGCAAAAAGGCGTACAGGCCGGTCGCCTGCGTCAGCTCGTCAATACGCCGGCGCCGCTCAGCCGCGTTGTGACCAAATAAGCGGGCAAAAAACTGCAGATTTTCCTCCACTGACAAAGTCAGATACAGGTTTTTGCCAAGGCCCTGCGGCATATAAGCAATGTCGGCACAAACCCGTTCGCGATGGGCGCGGCTTGCCATATCACCACCGAGCACTTCCACCCGCCCTTGCTGAATGGCGCGGGCGCCGGCCAGCAGCGACAACAGGCTGGATTTACCCACGCCGTCCGGCCCAATCAAGCCAACCATTTTACCGGATGGGATCTGCAGCGAAATATCCGAAAGCGCAGTGGTGTTGCCATGCACCAGCCGGACCTGCTGCAGCCGGGCCACCACATCCGTCACTGTGCGCGCTCCACCACTAAGGGCGGTACTGACTCCGGCCAGGGCGCGCTGCGGTCCAGCCGCAGATAAGCCACACCCGGCAGGCCGGTTTTCACTTTGGTTTTATGCCGCAGCAGCAACTGCGGGTCGATGCGCGCTTTGACCCTGAACATCAGCTTTTCGCGCTCACTGGCGGTTTCCACGGTTTTTGGCGTAAATTGCGCCACATCAGCGACATAAGACACTTGCGCCGGTATCGACACACCGGGCAATGCATCCAGCACCAGCCGGACTTCGCTGCCAATTTCTACCCGGCCAGCCACTGCCGACGGCAGGAAAAACGTCATATGCACGTCGCTGACATCAATCAGGCTCAACACTTTGCCGCCGGCCGCGACAATTTCGCCAACCTGGGCAATGCGATATTGAATACGGCCGGCCCGCGGCGCGCGCAGCTGATTGTCGCGAAGTTCAGACTCCACCCGCGCCACAGTGGCACTGGCCGCATCCACTGTCGATGCCGCTGCTACAATTTGCGCCTCGGCCGACACAATAGCCGCCTGCGACGCTTCAAGCTGCGCCTGTACCGCGCTGACCGCGGTTTTGGCACTGGTTACCAGCGTATCGTTATCTTCCGCCAATTGTTTTGACACTGATCCGGTTTGCGCCAGCGTGCCGGTGCGGCTGGCTCTGCTGCGTGCGGCGGCCAGTTCGGCCTTGCGCTGCAGCAATAACGCCTGCAATGCGGCTTTTTCGCTGTTGCGCTGCAACAACTGGCTTTGCGCCGTCACAGTACTGCTTTGCGCCTGACGCAATTGCGCCTGCGCCTGCAACAGCTGTGCTTCCAGTGATTCAGAGGCCACTGTGGCTACCAGCTGGCCGGCTTCGACAAAATCGCCTTCATCGACCAGTAACTCTTTGATCCGCCCTGCTGTTTTGGCGGCCACCGCGATTTCAACCGCTTCAATCCGGCCATTGCTTTTCAGCAGATTGTCGGCCGTCCCGGCATGGTATTTCAGCAAATAAAATACCAGCGCCGCCCCAGCCACCAGCAATGCCATGGCCAGTAATTTTGTCCGTCGCTTGTCCGGCGATTGACCAGAAGGCTGTGTCGTCAATGGTGATGCAGATGGTGTTGAGGATCCCGTCATATTCCGTCTCGTCCTGCTGCGGCTGAATGGTCCGCTTTCGTCACATGAATAGGAACTATAAACCGGACTCTGTGAAGTTTCTTTGATACAGGCCAAATGAGTGTGGTTTAAGCCGCGTCATGGAGGTAATGACCTTGTAGTGGTCAACAGAATCGAATGTTGCACATCAGGGTTTGTTTTTAGCCTGGGCTTTTACCCAAGGTGCAGCACGTGCACTCGCTTGGGTACACTGAATCATTCTGCGGCTGACGCAGGATACAGCTGACGACGTCCTGACTACTTAGTTTCAGATAGAAAAACTTCAATGCAGCCCCAGCCATATTTGCCTCATCATGGAGTTGATAAGCGCTCCGAATTTAACTAGGGCAGTCATTTACTGCATTATTGTCTTCAATGTGCACTTAAACTCTCGATTGTCCCGGTGCGCAGATCCAGCGAGAAGTCATCGTAACGGGCCTGGCGCAGCAAATGGCTGATGATGCTAAACAGCTGGCAGAAGTTTTGTGCGGCGTATGACTGTAGCGGCAGCTGACCAATCTTTACTGCCGGCACCACTGGATTGCCACACTGCTGTGGGTCAGCGCCCTGCAGAGTTCGGGCAAAAAACTGATACTGCAGCCGGCGCTGCAACGAGATATCGCTAAAGGCCAGAGCCCCGGCAGTTTGCAGACGATAGAAATCGGTCGCAAGCGCCAGCCCGTCCCAGCCCGCCAGCTCAGACCAAGTGATACCTGCTTGTTGGGCCTGCGTCTGCAAGCGTCTGGAGGCCTGCTGCCAGGCCTGGCTTTGCTGCAGCCCGCTAAGCAAATCCGGCTGCGTTAACAAATCTGCCAGCACAAACTGCTGCGCCGACTGGCTTAACAACAGCATTTGCTGACCGTTAAGTTTCAGTAGCAGCAGGCGTAACTCTGCCGGCCAATCTTGCGGTAAAAAACGCTGCCGGGTCAGCTCAGTCAGATGCCAGTTGGCATACTGATGATAATTTTTCGCCTGGAGTATGTTCATATCCCACAGGTCCTTTGCGCCAGAGCGGTTTAATTGTTGCCACTCACGTTGATACAAAGGGAAAAAACGATCAAAGCCCGGCACTTCGTCGAGCAACACTGTTTGCATCCGAACCTTAGTCGGGCCGGTTTGGCTCAGCAGCTTGTAGGCCGGACGATACGCCGCAATGGACGGCGCCTGCACATTGACCAGTTGTTGCCCGGTTTGCCCGCGGATAATCGCTGTGTTGTTCAAATGCATGTGGCCGCCGATGTGCAATGTCAGCCCAAGCCCTGCCAATATCTGGCTGGTATCTTCAGCCGGCAAACGCGATAGCTGGCCTTGACCGGCTCCCAATAACCGGGCAATCGCCGGGCCCTGACCTTGATAAAACTCTGCCATCGGAAAATGACTGAAACTAATCAGCGTCTTATGCTGCTTTTTGGCGCGTGCCGCCACATCTTTAATCCACTCCAGCAGATAAGGCTTGTAGCGAATGACCGCGTTGTAACCGGCATTGCCAGAGCCGCGATATCCTGACGCCTGCTGCGGCTCTCCCTGCGGATTTGGCAGATAAACATTCGCATCCAGCGCGAGCAACCAAAGCCCCGGCACCGGCTCCGTCAGATAGCTGACATCCGGCAGCATACGGCAATCCGTGGCGTCAGCTGCTTTGTACCGACCGCCGGGGCTATTGGCGCAGATCTCAGCCTGGCGATTGGCCAGCGCCGCTACCTCGGCTTTCGCCATCGCGTGGCCCTGCAACTGTTGTTGCCGGCTAAAAGGCGTTTCGAAATGGCTATCGGTGTTTGCCGGCATCAGACCAAATTCGCCCAGTTCGGCCAGCAGTTCCTGATAACCCAGTTCGCGTACCGCTTCAGTGCATAGCACGCCTGTTGCCTGAGCAGCGTCAATCGGGCAAGCCGCTGTGCCGCGGCTATAGACACCTATAGGGTTGCCATCTGAGGCCATAAAATCCGCTTTGCCACCGGGTTGGCTAAAAGGCCTGACCGGGTCATGGTTGCCAAAGGTCAGGAAAAACCGCAGGCCGTGTTCACGCTGGTAGCGTTGTAATACCTGCTTTAAACCACGGATATGAATGGGCTGACCGTCGTCACTGAAATCGCCCGGTAATACCACCAGCTTCACTTGCCGGCGCACTAAATCATCCAGTGCGGCAATAAAAGCAAAATAGTTTTCGTTGAATAAGCGCGTCGAATGCAGCTGCGCCGCCATAGTCCGGATAGTGACGGCTTGCGCCTGGTCTGGCTTTGCCGGATTTTGTAGCTGCGGGCCCTTAAATGCAGTATCGGGGAATTGCCCATACACATCATGAAAATGCACGTCAGGTAAAAATGCTATCTGTAGCGGTGCGGCGGGCGCAGTCTGGTCCGTTACAGCACCGGCAACTGCAGTGACATTTACACTGAGACTGAATAACAGGCACAGTCGCCACAAGCTGAATTTTATCGCCATCTTTTACGCTCCCGCTTCGCCATCAAAACAGCACAGGCCATGAAAATGGCCTGTGTTTTATCTCAACACCAGCGCTGTCGCAGCACAGCGCTGACAATTCACTACATCAGAAATCAGCCCGCAGGCCTAAACTAATCCGCCGTCCGGAGAACTCGTTCATCGTTGGAAACGCCGGGTTCAGCGTGTAACCGCTGGTTGCTTCGTCGGTCAGGTTAATGCCCTTCAGACTCAGCTTCAGCTGTTCAGTCAGGGCATAGCTGACCGACAGATCGGTCTGGCCATAGGCATCGCGATAGACCGGATACATATTCAGGTGAATATATTCAACATATTTGTCTGTGTAGTTGTAAGACAACCGCGCATCAAAGCCGGCATTTTCATAATACAACGTGAAGTTGTAAGTCGAATCCGCCAGGCCTTCAGGCGGTGTTGGGATCGCCAGGTCAGAAGCGCCGGTCAGGCTGTTATCCAGTTTGGTGTAGTTTGCGTTAATGCCAAAACCGTCCAGCATTGGGCTCAGAATATTCAGCGGCAGCTGAGCAATCAGCTCCAGACCACTGACTTTATAAGAGCCATCAGCATTCACCGGCTGATAGACATCAAAATCGTAATAACCATCTAAAGTACCGTTGGCATTGCGTTTTTCGACATTCTTCACCACGCCGGTTAAGGCTTCACGCACCACGCCGTCAATCTCTTTGTGGAAATAGGACGCCGCTAACAAAGCACCATCGTCCAGATACCATTCCAGACCGGTTTCCCATTGTTTGGCCTGGGTCGGTTTTAAATCCGGATTACCGTCTTTAAAGCGGAAGCCACTCCAACTCACTGTGCGTTTGTAAGCAATATCGGTCAATGCCGGACGCATAATGGTTTCAGACGCTGCCGTGCGCCAGACTAAAGCATCGGTCAGATCAACAGTCAGGTTCAGGCTGGGCAGCACATCGGTATAACTGCCGTCTTTGGACACAGGCGTATCGGTATAACCGGTGGAGCCATCGGCTTTTTGGATTGGGTGGTAACCAAAAGACAACACCGAAGTATCCACGGCGCGCACACCAGCATTGAGCCTGGCGTCAAAACCCGCCAGCGTCAGGTCGAAATTGGTCATCGCGTACAAGGCGGTGACTTCTTCATCCACGCGGTAATACTGGTCGGGCTGAAATGGCGTAAAAAAGCCGTCATAGCGGAAAAAATCGCGGGCATAGCTATTGGACACCTGCAGCCAATTCAGGTCTTTCGGCCGGTAAGCACCGCCCGGCATAATGTCGGTCACCAGCGCTAACTCGCTGTCGGCCATGGTGCGTTTGTTAACCCAGCTGGCATCACCGGCTTTAGGCCCCTGAATTTTCAGCGCGCCATAATCACGCTCTTTTGATTTATCAGTGTAACGGGCGCCAAACTCGACACTGCTCAGTGCCGGCAGCCAGGACAAACTCAAATCACGGCTCAGATTCAGCTCTGCGGCATACTTATCATCCTGCACATCTTCGAGTTCAGTTTCATAAGCTTCAAACAGATACTTGGCCGGTGAATTATACATATCGATGCTGGCCGGATTGGCGCTGAGCACAGTCTCACCGCCGGTCTGGGTATAGCGGGTGCGGGATGGCGCATAAGCCACATGCTTCAGGTTGGCATAGTCGGCGGTTTTTTCCGCACCGGAAAAACCGATTAAGCCGGTCAGCGTCCAGTCAGCCAGTTTCCAGTCCAGGTTCAGGCTGTACTGGGTGAATTCGGTATCGTTTAAGCGCTCTTTGCTCAGGATCTCATGCTGTGTTGCGGTATACGACACATCAGTCAGCACCAGAATACCGTATTGTGCCAGCGTCTGTTTGTCGTAGGCATGGATGGTTTCCAGAGTACTGCGGCTCGAAGCTGAGTAAGCCGCTGCATCATATTCATCTTCGTCGTTCTCATATGAACCGAACATGGCATCAAAAGTCAGGCTGAAATTGTTATCTGGTTTGTACTGCAGGCTGGCTGTTGCGCCCCATTTATCCTGCTCATTCAGATACAGCCGGTCACCAACTTTATCCTGAAAAATAATCCGGCTGGTTTCCTGTTTATCCAGCCGGTTTTTTACCGTGACGCCCGCATCCCGCTGGAGCACTGCAGCAGCCTGGGTGGAACGGGTGCCCGATGCTTCGAGGAAACGCCCCATAGGCCGGAAATTAATCCCTGAATTGGAGTCGGTTCTGTTGCTGCGCTCTGCCTTAGAAAAGGATACTAAAGCCCCCCAGTCACCGAATGTGTCGCTGGCCAAAAACGAGAATCTTGGATCAGTCTGCTCAGAAATCGAGTTATGCGCACCTTCTGCCGACACCACCAACTGACGCTCGCTGAAATCAAAAGGACGTGCCGTGCTTATCGCGACTGAGCCGGCAATTCCACCTTCTTCATCCGCCGCTGTCGGAGATTTCTTCACCGTCACGCTCTGAATGATTTCAGAGGCAAAAATATCGAATTCCACATCACGACCACCACTACCAGATGCCGTGGCGAGGTTATTGATCGACACATGCGTAAAGTCTGACGGCAAGCTCCGCACGTTCACTTTGCTACCAAGGCCTTTATTCCGCTCAATAGTGACGCCCGGCATCCGTTGCAGCGCTTCCGCCAGGTTTTGCTCCGGG
>CBFGPY010000061.1:0-8876 GCA_965650755.1 uncultured Chromatiaceae bacterium
AAGGCGCCGAGCAAGGTGCCGTCGTCAGCATGGATAGCGAGGCCAAGTGGCTGGCGCAGGCTGGCGTCCCAGTGTAAAGCATTGAATTCGGCGATTTTTTGTTTGGCGATGTCGCCAAATTCAGGGTGATGTTGTTCAGTCAGCTGCATTGATGCGACAATCCGCGTGGAAAAATATGCGGTTGTTATACGGGATTTTGTTTTCAGCGCCAAGCCAAATACGGGCAGGTAGCGGGTAGGTATCGGGTAGGTACCGGCAAGCGAAGCGCCGCCGTACATTTCCACCATATAGGCAACAACTCAACAAGGACGCTCTCATTGTTCGGCAAAATTTTATGGTTAAGCCTCGGTGGTGCGCTGGTCTACTGGCTTTGCACTGAGCTGGCAACTTTGTTGCTGTCCTGGCTGACACCTGTGCTCGGCGTAGTCGACGCTTTGTTATGGACTCAACTGACGCAGCTAATACTGCTGATTTTATTGGCGTTTGCTTTGCTGCAACTGGCGCGCCGGCAGAAGGCGCTGCATGCGCTGGCGGGTGCGCTGTTATTGCCGCTGGCGGTTATCGTGAGCTGGAGCGGCACTTTGTCGCTGTACCGCGCTGAGCTGGATTTGGCGTTGACGCCCGCGCTGGCGCAGGCCCGTGCTGTCGAAAAACCAACCAACCAGCAGCTGCAGCTGGCATTACAATGGCAGCAACAACAAGCGCCCGGTGCGGCGCAGCTGTATGTAGAATTCGCCTCAGCGCGCAAACCATATCTGACGCTGCATCTGCAGCAACCGGGTAGCTGGACTTTAACCCGCCATTGGCTGCAACTTCCCACTGATCCAGCGCAGACTGGTCTCACCGCACTCGGCGAGCCGCTGCAGCTGACACCGGGCAATAGCCGGCTTAGCATCGGTGAATTGTTTTTCTCGCTGCATTATCAGCTGGCGGGCCTATTTAAACGTGCGGCGCAGCCGTTGTTAATCGGTTTGTCGATTGCTTTGCTGGCGCTGGCTGCATCGGGTGTTTATTTATTCTGGCAGCGCTGGCGCCAGGCCGGTGATATGCAGCTCTTTGGTCGCGGCCCGTTACGCTGGCATTTAGCCGGGGCGTTGTTAAGCCTGCCTTGGCTTTGTTGGTATTTTGGTTCGGCGCTGATGACGCAATACGGCAACTGGGCACCGGAACTTATCAAACAACACAGCGCGGCTTATTATCAGGCTTTATTTCCACAACCGCAGCCACAACCTCAGCCGGTTACGCTCCTGAATTCCCCGGCAACGCCGGATCTGACAACCTTGCTGCAAACACCTGGGTGGCCCGTCGCCAAAGTGCAGCTCGATTTAACCAGTGGAAAATGGTTGTTAACCGAACAGCCCAACTGGCCACAAAGCGCGCCCTATCAGCTCAGACAACAAACACTCAACGCAGATTTGCAAGTGCTGCCGCAGGCGGACTATTGGCAAAGCACACCCTGGTCACTGCGAAACCTGGGTTATGCCGCCCATCAAAGTTTGTACGCCGGGCCTTGGTTACGGGCTTTGCTGGCGCTCGGTGGTGTGCTCGTCGTGTTGATGTTATGCGGCGCGGCAGAATCTTATGGCCGAAAACAGCGCTGGTGGTTATTGGCGCTGCTGCGGGCGCTGACCAGTGGTTTTGTGCTGGCCACTTTGTTGTTGCTGGTACTTAGCAGTCTGCTGCCGCAGATTAATGCCTCCTTATTGACGCAGCTGGGTTTGTGCTGGGGGTTAAGTGCCGCTGTTGTCATGGGCTGGAGCTGGTACCTATACCGACCGCAACGCTAAAGAGCGAATCATAACTTTTGGTTATAGCTCTGCACTTTTTGATTCTTTTTATCTTGACCAAATTGTTTTAGTCTTACTCGCATCAAGAGATGTTCAGACGTCTGTATATCTGAAACTGCCGGAGCCTGGCGACCGGCGGTCAGGTCTGATTGCGGAGTAAACCGTTGCAATTATTCACTTTTTTCCTGCAGATTAGCGCGACACGGCGCCATTTGCAGTCATCAAAGCGCCATAGCATATGGCGCCGGTTCGCTCAGCTGGGGCTGTTCGTTGTGCCGCTCCTCGCTGCTACACCACAGTTGCAGGCGAAGCCTCAGCCGCAAGCGCAAACCGAAGTGCGGCTGCTGAACGTCTCTTATGATCCAACCCGCGAGTTTTATCGCGACGTGAATCAACAATTTGCCAAAATCTGGCTGGAAAAAACCGGTCAGCAGCTGGTTGTTGAACAGTCGCATGGCGGCTCGGGCAGTCAGTCGCGGGCGGTACTGGATGGCTTGCGTGCTGACGTGGTCACGCTTGCGCTGGCAGCGGACATAGACCCGCTGGCACGCGTTGGTAAGCTGATTGACCCGAACTGGCAGCAGCAACTACCGCACAACAGCGCACCTTACAGCTCGACCATCGTATTTCTGGTGCGTAAAGGCAATCCGCTGAATATCCGCGACTGGAACGACCTGGTGCGCGATAACATCGACGTCATCACGCCAAATCCAAAAACCTCCGGCGGCGCACGCTGGAACTATCTGGCGGCCTGGGCTTATGGCCTGAAACAAAGCGGCAGCGAAGCAGGGGCCAAAGCCTTTGTGCAAAAGCTGTATCGCAATGTGCCGGTGCTGGACAGTGGCGCACGGGCGTCCACCGGCACTTTTGCCCGCCGCGGAATCGGTGATGTGCTGTTGAGCTGGGAAAACGAAGCTTATCTGGCAGTGAAAGAATTAGGTGCGGACCAGTTTGAAATTGTGGTGCCAAGCATTTCGGTGCTGGCCGAGCCGCCGGTGGCTGTGGTGAAGAAGAACACCGAGCGCAAAGGCACCACCGCGCTGGCGCAGGCTTATTTAGAGTTTTTATATACACCAGCAGCACAAAAATTAGCGGCTGAGCATTATTTCCGGCCAATCCAGCCGGTGCCGGGTGTGGCGGCATTGCCGCAGCTGGAACTGAAAACCATCACTGATTTTGGCGGCTGGGATTTAGTGCAACAGCAACACTTTGCCGAAGACGGTATTTTTGATCAGATTTATGCGCGCTGAAACAGCCAGAGGAAGTCGCAGTGTTTTTTAAAAAGTCATCACAAAAACCGGTATTGCCGGGGTTTGGTCTCAGTATGGGCTTTACCACCTTTTACCTGAGCCTGCTGGTATTCCTGCCGCTGTCGGCGCTTATTCTGAAAAGCTTTGAGCTGGACTGGGCCGGTTTTGTCAAAGTGGTGGCGAGCGAGCGCGCCATTGCCAGCTATCAGCTGACCTTTGGCAGCTCTTTTATTGCTGCGCTGATTAATCTGGTGTTTGGCCTGCTGGTGGCCTGGGTGTTGGTGCGTTACAGCTTTCCGTTTAAAAAAGTCATAGATGCATTGGTCGATTTGCCCTTTGCGCTGCCTACGGCGGTGGCAGGTATTGCACTGACGGCGATTTATGCGCCGAATGGCTGGATTGGCCAGTTTTTTTATCAGTGGGGCATCAAAATCGCTTATACGCCGATAGGTGTGACGCTGGCGCTGGTGTTTATCGGTCTGCCTTTTGTGGTGCGTACGGTGCAGCCGGTGCTGGAAGATTTAGAGCTGGAGCTGGAAGAAGCGGCGGCCAGTCTTGGCGCCAACCGTTTACAGATTTTTTGCCGGGTGATTTTTCCGGCGCTGATCCCGTCGTTGTTAACCGGTTTTGCCCTGGCGTTTGCCCGCGCTATCGGTGAATACGGCTCAGTGGTCTTTATCAGCGGCAATATGCCATTTCGCACTGAGATCACACCGCTGTTGATTATGTCGCGGCTGGAGCAGTTTGATTACGCCGGCGCTGCGGCGCTTGGTACAGTGATGTTATTGATTTCGTTTATTTTATTGTTACTGATTAATGCGTTGCAGCACTGGAGCCAGCAGCGGCACGGAGGTGGACGGTGAGTGCTTCAGGTCAGTTCCAACCAAGACGCGCGACTACAGAACCGCTGTGGCTGCGGGTCATATTGTTAACTCTGGCGCTGGGCTTTCTGGCGTTATTTCTGCTGTTACCGCTGGTCATTGTGTTTGGTGAAGCCTTCAGTAAAGGCTGGCAGGTTTATGTCGCTGCTATTACTGAACCTGCTGCGGCGCATGCAATTAAGCTGACGCTGATTGCGGCTGTGGTCGCCGTGCCTTGTAATGCGATTTTTGGTCTGGCAGCCAGCTGGGCCATCGCCAAATTCCAGTTCCGTGGCCGGCAGTTTTTAATCACTTTGATAGATTTGCCGATTGCGGTGTCGCCGGTCATTGCCGGTCTTAGCCTGATGCTGATTTTTGGTGCGCGCGGCTGGTGGGGCAGTTGGCTCAACGAGCACGATTTACAAGTGATGTTTGCGGTGCCAGGCATAGTGCTGGCCACCATCTTTATTACTTTCCCTTATGTTGCGCGTGAGTTGATTCCGCTGATGCAGCAGCAAGGCCGCGAAGCCGAGGAAGCTGCTTTGACGCTGGGCGCCAGTGGCTGGCAGACTTTTATCCGCGTGACTTTGCCTTCAGTGAAGTGGGCGCTGCTGTACGGGCTGATTTTGTGTAATGCCCGTGCCATGGGCGAATTTGGTGCTGTGTCGGTCGTGTCCGGTAAAATCCGTGAACAAACCAATACCATGCCGCTACATATTGAAATTCTGTACAACGAATATCAGTTTGCTGCCGCTTTTGCCGTGTCATCTTTGCTGGCCTTACTGGCGCTTATCACCTTAGTGCTGAAAAGCAGCCTGGAGTGGCGCGCTGCGCGCGATTTAGCCGAAGCTGAGGCCTGCCGGCGACCGGAGTGATATTTTCTGATTTTTATAATAGTGTGTAGCGAAAATTGGCAAAATTGCAGCGATTTGTCGCTTTTTTGCCGCTATACGGCGGAATGTTGCTAATTTCTGCCCACCAAAAACTTGTTCTCCTGAGTCTGGTCGTTACACTCAATAAGAATTGTTTTCATTGAGTGCAGATTATGCTTTGCTGGCGTGTTTTGCTGATTGGCATCGGGTTGTTGACCTGCAGCCGGGTGGGGTTGGCGCAGGAAGTCACAATTGCCACAGAGTTTTCCGACAGCAACGCCAAGGCCTACACCATGCAGATGCAGCATTGGCATTTATTGCTGCAGAGTGCCCCGCAACTGCAGGTGAAATATGTTCAGGTTAGTATTCAGCGTGGCTTTGAATTGTTGTCCCAAAGCGGCTACTGCACGATCAACAAACTAAAGACAGCTGAACGGGCAGCGCGTTGGTTATACAGCGCCAGACCGTTAAATGTGTCGCCTTCGTTGCGGCTTATCACCTTAGGTCAATCCCAGATAACTCCAGCAACTGGCACTGCCCGGGCAGATCAGGATTGGGTTGATTTGCAACACTGGTTGCGTCATCCGGCGCGCCGCAAAATCGGTATCACCGCTGGCAGTAGTTATAGTGCCGAAATTGACCAGCTAATTAAATCCCGACCCAATCAGTTCTATCAGGTGCACGGCCAGGATGTGAGTCTCAAACTTTGGCAAATGTTAAAACGTGGCCGTATTGATGCGATTTTGGATTATCCGGTTCGGATTGATCATTTGCTTCAGCTCCAGCAGGACAATACGACTTACACGGCGATGCCACTGCAAGGGTTGCCGCTGCATCTGGAAGGTTTTATCGTGTGTAACCGCAAAGCGCATGGCCAACAACTGATACAGTATTTTGACCAGCTGATGACACAGCCGCAAGTGCAACAACATTTAGTGGCCAGTTACCGGCAGTACTTTAGCGATGCAGAGTGGCAGCAGCTGCAACCTTATTTGCAGCAGACTTTTGCCGCCGCGCACTAAGTTGCTTTGCTTTGCCGGCGCAATAGAGCTTCATAGTCATCAAGCGGCAATGGCCGCGATAATAAATACCCCTGAATAAACTCACAGCCTGAGCGCTGCAGATATTGCAGCTGCTCTTCAGTTTCTACACCTTCTGCCGTGGTGGTGACCTGCAGCGATTTTGCCAGCTGCAGAATGTTTTCCAGCACGGCCCGGCCTTTGCTGCTGCTCATGCCTTTGCGGATAAAACTCTGGTCGATTTTTAAGTTCTGCACCGGCAGACTCAGCACTGTCGCCAGATTAGAATGGCCGGTACCATAATCATCGATCGCCAGTGTGATACCGGCTTTTTGCAGCCGATACATGTTGTCGGCGGTGCGTTGTTCATCGCTGATCAGGCTGTATTCGGTCACTTCTATTTCCAGTAAATGTGTCGGGATATCAAACTCTCCAACCTTTTGAAAAATATAATTAATTGTTTGCTCGTCTGTGAGATAACGTGCAGAGAGGTTAATCGACAGCGGTAATACCTGATAGCCCTGATCCAGCCAGCGGCGGATTTGCTGACAGGCGCTGGCAATGACATAACGGTCCAACTCCGGCATCAGGTGGCTTTGTTCTGCAAGTGGGATAAATAAGCCTGGCGATACCATTTTGCCATCTGGTTGCCAACGGATCAGCGCTTCAGCGGAAACCGGCTCACGGCTTAATGCCGAAAACTTCGGTTGAAAGTGGAAAAACAATTGTTGCTCCCGGATCGCCAGCTCCAGATGCTGGCAGAGCAGGGCATTTTGCTGCAACTGCTGAATCAGGCCAGGTTCAACCTGCAGCATGCTGGCGCGGCCATTGGCTTTGGCCTGACGCATCATCAGTTCGGCGCCATGCAGCTGGCGGTCGAAGTCCAGTTCCGGATTGACCAGCTGATACACCACACAAAAACTCAGTTTGTAATTGATGCCGTCTAACTTGATGTCCTGCTGCTGTAAGTCGCGGAAAATCGCCAGCATCTGTTGCGGTTGCTGCGGACTTAACAGAATAAAGTCTGTGCCTTCATGGCGCGCCAGCAAAGCTTCCGCCGGTTTGTGCTGATTAAGCAGCAGGCTGCAGGTTTTAATCAGCTGATCACCAATATCAAAGCCCAAACTATGGTTCAGATTGGACATCCCATCGATATTCAGCAGATACATCCAGTGTAATTCCGGGCGTGTTGCGGCCAGGCGTTTCAGACCGTTTAAGTTGGCACAGCCGGTAATATTGTCTTTAAACGCCAGAGTTTCTATCGATTGCTGGTAGCGGCGCTGCTCGGTGTTGTCTTTTAAAAAGGCAATATAAATGGTTTCACCTAATAACTCAGCTTTAGTGAGGGTAATATCCAGTGGCACCAGCGAACCGTCTTTACGCAGTCCTTCGACCTGGCGCAAACGGTTCAGCACATGGGCAGGCCCTTCAGTTTTGTGGGCGGCCGCGGCAAGATGTTGTTGATGGCCACTGCGGTACTGCGCCGGGATCAGCAAATTCAAATCCTGACCGGCCAGTTCTTGCTGGTGCTGATAACCAAAAATATGCAGAGCGGACTGATTGACCTGCAAAATATGGCCTTGTGTGTTGGCACTGATGATGCCGTCTGTGGTGCTATTCAGCACGAGCTGGTTAAACAGTTCACTGTGCCGGCGCATTTCGCGTTGTTGATCCAGCGCGTCAAAGGTCTGGTTCAACATCAGCTCCAGCCGGCCAAACTCATTGTTGTCTTCGACTTCGGCTCTGGTCTGGTGGTTGCCGCGGGAATATTGCTGCAAAGCAGTTTCAAGCCGGCGCAACCGCGTATGCAGAATGTTGCGCAGCAACAGGTATGTCAGCACCCCGCTCAGTAACATACTACAGAGATATACCAGCATGTTTTGTAAGGTGACAGTCAAACCCGCCTGCAGGGCCGGTGTCATGTCATACTGGATGACCAGCCAACCCTGTTGACTATCAAACTGCAGCGGCAACGCCATTTGCAGCACATCCGGCTTCGCTTCTGGCAGCGTCAGCGGGCTGACCATACTTTGTACCGGTATCTGTTGCAGTTGTCGCAGCAGTGTTCCATCGTATTGCCCCAACGGGCTGTCTTCTAATGCCACCTGATGCGCAGCGAGGATTTGCCAGGATGGCGATACCACCAGCACACTCTGGATATGTGGACTTTCAGATTTCAGTGCAGCCCAGTTTTTCAGCGCCGCAATATCGTTTCGGAGCAGATAACCCTGTAGCAAAGCATGCTGTTCCAGCAGCCCTGTGCTGAGGTGATGTTGTTCGGCGCTGACCAGCTGCTCGCGCGTCAGGTGCTGGTGTAAGCCATAGAGTAGAGTCACACCCAGCAAAGTTAATATCAGGGTTAAGATCAGCGGCAGCAGGCTGATATAGAGCCTCATGGCAGAGTTTCCAGATATTTGGTATTAATCAGCGCGCTGCAGGCGCAGGGTTTTTCAATCATGCCAATCTGCAGCAACACGGTTTCGTAGCCTTTGATCACGTCGGCCAGCCTGCTTTTGTTACCAAGGATAGTGCGCTGCATGGCCACCGATGGGATCTGCAGTTCGCGGTAGGTCTGGGCCAGTTCGTCAGGCGATAACTTCATCCGTCTGTTTAAGGCGTCATACCAGGCCGGTAAGTCGGCTTCCATCTGACTGAATAGCTGATGATACTGGCGGATAAACTGTTGTAGCTGTGCTTCGGTTGGTACATCAGGACCGTCTTTACGCACTATCAGGACGTCCATCACTTCACCCGGTACTTCACGACTGGTAAACAAGGCGGTGGCACCCTGGCGCAGCATTTTGCTTTTTTCCGGTTCAAAGGTCATCACGGCGTCAACTTCCGCATGCTCCATTGCTTGGGCATGGGCGGCAAGATCCAGACCAACGACCTGGTAATTAGCCGGCGACAGCTGATGCAGGCTGAAAAACCGTTGCAGCAGATAAGCACCCAGGGCGTTACTTTCGACGCCAATCTTTTTACCTTTCAGCTCGTTGATATTGTTAATCCCGGGGCGGGCCAGCAATTGGTCGGCACCGTCCGAGATGTTAAACAACCAGATCACTTCGACCGGGATACCACTGGCGGC